>JAVHQJ010000293.1:0-30444 GCA_036171075.1 Sideroxydans sp.
CTCACGGTGGAAATACACACCTTCGTTCAGGCTCATCTGTCATTGGACAAGGCTGTTACACGCCATCTTCGTGCAGGAGGTTTATAATGATTCAGAAAATTTTGACGATGATAGGGAGATAGAAATGAAAGAAATTCAACGCTTCACTTTGGCTGATTTAACTTTGCCAATGAAGACACTTTTTTCAGGTTACTTAATGGTGATTGGGTTGGGGCTGCTGTTCGCAGGTGCGCAAATTATGATGACGCACGGTATGGCGGATGGCAAAGTTGGATTGTCGGTGGATGACATTATTTACAGCTACCACGGCAATCAAGAGGGCGGCTCCAAGCTGGTTTCTAAACTCAACGGCAGCATGAAAGATAACGCGCCGCCGGAAGTGCGAATCGCCATGATTAAGTGGGCTGAAAACGGCGCGCCGCAAGAAGAGTGGGACGAAAAAATCTCCATGGATGTTGATCAGTATTGCGCGCCTTGCCACGCCAACATTCCTACCCTGCCTAATCTCACCGACAAAGCGGTGATGGATGAAATGATTAAATTGGATGAAGGTCAATCCATGTCAACCCTAACTCGTGTGTCGCATATTCACTTGTTCGGCATCGCGTTTATTTTCTTCTTTGTAGGCTGGATTTTTACGTATGCCACAGGTATTTCTCAACTCAATAAAGCCATTTTGATTTCTGTTCCCTTCTTGTTCTTGATTGTGGACGTATTGTCTTGGTGGTTGACGAAGTGGAATCCTAACTTCGCTTGGCTAGTCATTATTGGCGGCTTCGGTTACAGCTTAGCGGCAACGATTATGATTTTCACCTCGCTTTATCAAATGTGGATTTCGCCGCGTCGCAAAGCGCATCCGATTGATCCACCTATCCAGTAATTGTCCGTTGGTACACGAGATAACACTGCTGAACGCCATCGCCGCCATCACGGGCGGCGATGGCGTTTTAACAGGCGAAGCCGCTGCGCCTTATTGCACAGATTGGCGTGGCCGTTTTTCAGGCGAAGCCATTGCCGTGGTGTTCCCCGCCGACTCGCAACAGGTGAGCGCAGTCGTAACCCTGTGCGTCACGCACAACCTTGACATCGTGCCGCAAGGCGGCAACACAAGTTTGTGTGGTGGCTCTGTGCCATTGGCAAATGGCAGCCAGCAAGTGGTCATCAATCTGTCGCACATGAATCGCATCCTCAACATAGATGCGATTAACTACACACTCACGGTGCAAGCGGGTTGCAAATTGGCCGCGCTGTACGCGGCGGCGGAGCAGGTGGATAGATTATTTCCACTGGGTCTCACCGCCATTGCGCCGCACTGTGAAATCGGCGGCAACCTTTCCACCAATGCGGGCGGCATCGGCGTGTTGCGCTATGGCAGCGCACGCGATTTGGTGCTGGGCTTGGAAGTGGTGCTGCCCGATGGGCGCATTTGGAACGGCTTGCGTAGCTTGCGTAAAGACAATACAGGCTACGATTTGAAACACCTATTTATGGGCGCGGAAGGTACGCTGGGTATTATCACTGCCGCCGTGCTGAAGTTATTCCCGCGTCCTAAATCCAGCGCTACTGCTTGCATCGCCGTGCGCGACCCAGCGGTAGCGGTGAGTCTGCTAGCGCATCTGCGCGCTACCTGTGGCGACAAAATTAGTGGCTTTGAAATCATCTCGCGCAGCTGTCTTGATTTGGTGTTCAGGCATATTGAGGACACCCAGGAACCATTCAAAACTCAATACGAATGGGTGGTTATCACCAAGTTGGCGGATGTGCTGGCTACGCCACTGGATACGCCTTTGCGTGAGGCACTGGAATCTTTTGGCGAGGGTGTCGACGAGTTTTCAGTTACCCCTGATGAGGCAAGTGCTGAGCGTTGGTGGCGCTTGCGCAAGAACATCGCCGAAGCGCAAAAGGCCGAAGGCATCAGCATTAAACACGATGTGTCCGTGCCGATCAGCAACGTGCCGTCATTCATCGCACAAGCCAGTGCTAATTTACGCAAAGCTTATCCAAGCATTCGCGTCGTCGCATTCGGCCACATCGGTGATGGCAACATTCACTACAACATTTCCCTGCTGGATGCGTCACACAACGATGCCTTCATTGCCCAGCAAGAACATGCGGTCAATCGCATCGTCTACGAAGTGGTCGCACAATTGGGTGGGAGTATTAGCGCCGAACATGGCTTAGGCCAGCTCAAACGTAACGAAATCAAACAATACAAAAGCGCCTTGGAGTTAGAATTGATGCGCAACATCAAAAAATCGTTTGACCCACACGGGCATATGAACCCGGGAAAAGTAATTTGAAGCAAGGCTGGGAGAAGTGGCAAGCGCAGTGAATTGAAGTGACTGGAGCACAAGCAACAAAGCTCCGCACCAATTTGAAAAGGGACTGCATGAAGCTCCAAACAAAATTTTCGCTTTTGATGTTGAGCACATTTTGCGTGTTCATGATTGCGTTTTGGCTGGTTACACAATACTGGACTGCACGCATCAACTCCGAATGGGCCATTCGGCTTACCGAAACGCAGGTGACGTTCGATATGCAACGCACCTTGCGACCGCTGCTACGTGAAATTAATCTCGCGAAGCAACTTGCTGCCGAGCCCGCCATACTCAACATGGCACTTCACGAAAATGATGCCAGTTATCGACAGCGCGGAATTGCAGTATTAGAAAGTTACCGCACGCAATTTCAAAGCCAGCGTTATTTCGCAGCGTTCACCCAATCGCAACATTGTTATGCGCAAACCGCTAAAGGCTCTGTGCTACAGCGCTATGCCCTATCCCATAACAATCCCATGGATGCCTGGTTTTATTCCTCGATTGCGAGCCCTCGTTCGTACAGCCTGAATGTGGAAGGCAACACACATCTAAAATTAGATACGCAAGTCTGGATTAATCATTTGATTAAGCAGGGCGACAGAACGATTGGCGTGGTGGGTACAGGAATTTCGCTGAAAAATTTGGAGCAAGAAACCGAGGCTTTGGAGCAACAAGGTATACACAGTTTGTGGGTGGATCGTGCGCTGCGAATTCAGTTACACCATGCATTGGCGCGGGACGAGCGTACGAAAGAGGCTAAATTAGCTAACCCCCGTTTGCCTATGGATGCCGTATTCAAGCGACGTAGCGACGTGGCGAACTTGACGCAAGTGGTGCAGCACTTGCTGGTTTCGGGTGAAAAATCCGCTACCTTGCGTGTGGAATATCAAGGTGAGCCGCATCTGCTTGGGGTGAGGTATGTGCCTGAATTAGACTGGTTTGCGTTCACCTTGATGGATGCTGGGCAGAGCAGGCAACTGCAGCAAGCGCTTTCGCAGGTAATGGTTTTTGGCATTATTTTTCTAGGGGTCTTGTTGATTGTGTGGTTCAGCGTGAATAGCTGGGTGCTATTTCCGCTGGCGCGATTGCAACACAACATGGTGGTCGTTGAAATGAACAATTCATTGCCACCGCTGCAGATTAAGGGTGCGGGTGAGATTGCGCGATTGTCACGTCGCTTTGAGAAAATGGTGTATCACATTCGCGATTATCAAGCCAACCTCGAAGCGAAAGTGTTAGCACGTACGCACGATTTGGATGCGACGCTAGCGGCTATTCCTGATGCCTTGTTTGAAATAGACAGCTGGGGTATGCGTCAGAAAATTGCGTCAAATTATTCGGCTGACATTTTCATAAAACAGGATGCGGGCGTCAACGAAAGTTTATTTGACCTGCTGCCCGTCGAAGCGGTCTCTGTCTTAAAGTCAGCCTTGCACGAAGCTCAACAAACTGGGTTGTCGCGAGGGCATCAATTCAGTCTGCAAGTGAATTCACAAGTGCGCTGGTTTGAATTATCGGTATCGCTCAAGCCGCACTTGAAAGGCGAGGAGGACAATTTTATTGTGCTGGCGCATGACGTGACCTTACTCAAACAGGCGGAAGAGCAGATTCGTTCATTGGCGTTTTATGATGTGCTGACGCAACTAGCGAATCGTCGCTTGTTGAATGAACGTCTCAAGCAAGCCATGGCAGCCAGCAAACGGAGTGGACGTTATGGCGCGTTGTTATTTTTAGATTTAGACAATTTCAAGCCTTTGAACGATGCGTATGGACATGAGGTGGGCGATCAGTTGCTCATCGAGGTTGCGCAACGCTTAACGCAATGTGTGCGCGCGGTGGATACGGTGGCACGCTTTGGCGGCGATGAGTTTGTTGTGGTGCTGCATGAGCTGAATGAAGACGCCATTGTGGCCACGCAACTTGCGTTGCAAGTGGCCGAAAAAATTCGCCTCACCTTGGCGGCGCCCTATCACTTAAGCGTCGCGATAGGCAATCAGCCCCTTCGAAAGGTGCATCATCAATGCGCCAGCAGTATTGGACTCTCCCTCATTGCCCCCCAACAAAGCTCCGAAGAGACACTGCTCAAGGAAGCGGATAGCGCGATGTATCAAGCCAAGCAGCAGGGGCGCAATCGAGTTTGTGTGTATGTTTGAATGCCTACTTCACTAGGCAACTGAACCCTTCCGCCTTTGCAAAATAGGAGCTAAAAGGGGGTAAGTGTTGATGTACGTGTGTCTTTTGCATTGAATAAGTCGTGTCTATTGCCCATCAGCTCCCCTCAATAAAAATATAGTTTGAAATGCAACGCACTGGTGTTCTGTCTATGCAGACACGCAAGGCGGCAGGTCGTTTGCTGGCCGTCAAATGCTATAATCCGCATCTATTTTGGGAGGGTCAAAACACCCGTTCCGACCCGCCTCCTCTAAAGGGAGAAAGGCAATTATTTTTACTCTGGTGCTGTTTCATGTCTGCTGTCCTCAATTTCAAATCTCATTTAGCTGAATCTTTCGCGCACGCTTTGCGCGAGGTCTCTCCCGATTTTGTGGGTGCGACGATTCTTATCGAACGTCCCAAACAAGCCTCGCATGGCGATTACGCCTGCAATCTGGCGATGCAGTTGGCCAAGCCATTGCGCAAGTCGCCACGCGACATCGCCAACGCGTTGATCGCGGCGTTGCCCAAATCCGATGTGGTGGAGAAGGTGGAGATCGCGGGGGCAGGTTTCATCAATGTGTTTATCACCAAGGCCGCCAAGCAAGAGGTGGTACGCGGCGTGTTGCAAGCGGCGACGAATTACGGTCGTATCAATGCAGGCGCGGGTAAGAAGGTGGGCGTGGAGTTCGTCTCCGCTAATCCGACAGGCCCGTTGCACGTCGGTCATGGTCGCGGTGCGGCGGTGGGCGATTGTCTGTGCAGCGTGTTGGATGCCGCGGGCTGGGATGTGACGCGCGAGTTCTATTACAACGATGCGGGTGTGCAGATCGACAACCTCACGCTGTCGGTGCAACTGCGCTGCAAAGGCATCACGCCGGATGATGACGCATGGCCAGACAGCGGCTATCGCGGTGATTACATTGCCGACGTAGCGCGCGCTTATCTGGCGAAAGAGGTGATCTATGCGAAAACGCCATCTCAAATTATTGGTGAGCCTGATGGTTCTAAGGCGTATGACATACAAATAGCTGGCAAAGGAGATGTGAACGATGCCGAAGCCATCCGCCATTTCGCCGTCGCGTATCTGCGTCGCGAACAAGATTTAGATTTGCGCGCATTCGGTGTCGAGTTTGATGTGTTCTCTTTGGAGTCCGCGCTCTACACCGAAGGCAAAGTCGAAGCGACGGTGAAGAAGCTGATCGCCAGCGGTCACACTTACGAGCAAGACGATGCGCTGTGGTTGCGCACCACTGATTTCGGTGACGACAAAGACCGTGTGATGCGCAAAACCGATGGCGGCTACACCTACTTTGTGCCCGACGTTGCCTACCATCTAGAAAAATGGAAGCGTGGTTTTGTGCGCGTCATCAACGAACAAGGTTCTGATCATCACAGCACCATCACGCGTGTGCGTGCGGGTTTGCAAGCGTTGGACGAAGGCATCCCCAAAGGTTGGCCAGATTACGTGTTGCACCAGATGGTGACCGTGTTGAAGAACGGCGAAGAGGTGAAGATCTCCAAACGTGCGGGTAGCTATGTGACCTTGCGTGACCTCATCGACGAAGTGGGTTGCGATGCCACGCGTTATTTTCTCGCGGCGCGCCATCCTGATTCGCAATTGGTGTTCGACATTGACCTTGCGAAATCGCAGAGCAACGATAATCCCGTGTATTACATCCAATACGCTCATGCGCGTATCAGCACGGTGTTGGCGCAGTGGGGCGGTGAACGCGCTGCGTTGTTGAATGCCGATTTAAGCGTGTTGGATAGCGAATATGAATCTGCGGTGTTGCAGCGTCTCATTGATTACCCACAAGTGATTGAGACCGCAGCGCAAGACCTCGCTCCGCATCAGTTGGCCTTCTACCTCAAAGAGTTGGCAGCTGATTTCCACAGCTACTACAATGCCTCGCGCTTTTTGGTTGACGATGAAAAAATCAAGTTGGCACGTCTGGCGTTGATCGCGGCTGTGGCGCAGGTGCTAAAGAATGGCTTGGCTTTGTTGGGTGTGACTGCGCCTGAAAAAATGTAAAAACCTAAAGGAATAATCATGGCGAGAGGTAATGCAGCAGGATCAAGTAACGGTGGCGGACAAAAGTCCAAAGCATTTGCCGCGCTGATTGTCGGCATGGTGCTGGGTTTGTCTGCTGCGGGTTTTTTGGCGTGGTACGTGTTTTCAAAAAACGGGAGTGAGTTCACTAACAAAGAGGTCAATCGTCCTAAAACGCCTATTGCAGCACCGACTCCCGCCCCTGTTGTGATGCCTGCGCCGGTTGCCGCATCTGCTCCCCACGCGAATCCAGATTACGAATTTTATAAGGCGCTACCGGATAAGAAAGAACACCCTGTTCTGCATACGCCAGCGATACCTAAAGCGCCCACAGTAGCGCCTGCGGTGAGCGCGCCCGTCAACCCAGCGGCCAAAGCCGTCGTTGATGGCACCCTGTATTTTGTGCAAGTGGGTTCATTTCAAAATGGCGACGATGCCGAAAAGTTAAAAGCAAAGTTGGCCTTGCTCGGTATGGAAGCAACCGTGCAGAAAGCAGATGTGGCGGGTAAAGGCGTGTTTCATCGGGTGCGCTTGGGAACTTTCAAAGGATTGAATGAAACCAATGCAGCCATTGCCAATTTGAAACAAAATGGAATGAGTAATGCCACGGCAGTGCGCGCTCAATAACGATTGGAGAGAAAGATGAAAGTGCTAGTTAAATTGATGGCTGTAATAGCGTTGATAGTTGCCACGCAAGCGCAAGCCGACGTGGTTGCTGGTCGTGATTACAAAGTGCTGAATCCAGCGCAGCCCACCAGCAGTGGTAGCAAAGTGGAAGTGTTGGAATTTTTCTTCTACGGGTGTTCGCACTGTTATCACTTGCACGGCCCATTAAGCGTGTGGGAAAAGAAAATCCCCAAGGATGTGGATTTGCAATTTGTGCCAGTTATTTTCCGTGATTCATGGGAGCCCATGGCGCGTACTTTCTACGCATTGGAATCCATTGGTCAGCGTGCAAAATTGCACAATGATTTATTTGAAGCGTGGAATGTGTACAACGTTGATTTGAGCGACGAAGCAAAAATCACTGAATTCGTTGGCAAACACGGTGTCGATAAAGCCAAGTTTGGCGCGGCTTACAACTCGTTTGCTTTGCAAAGTAAAGTGCAACGCAGCAATCAAATGGTGCAAACATACAGCGTGCGCGGCACACCAACCATTGCGGTGGATGGCAAATACATCATTACGGGTTTAGAGCCTGCTGAAACGCTGGCAGTGCTGGAAGAAGTGATCAAAATTGCACGCAAGGAGCGTCGCGCAGGCAAGCATTAATGCGTATCGTCATCAGTGGCGCGTCGAGTGGCATCGGTCTAGCCCTCACGCGCCATTATCTTGAGTGCGGCGCATCCGTCGCCGCCTTCTCCCGCCGAGGCGAGTTGTTGCAAGCTCTCGCAACTGAATTCCCTAATCAAGTCCATTGCTATACGCTCGATGTGCGTGATGCGCCTGCCATTCAACACGCTGCACAAGATTTTATGCAGAAGGTCGGTGTGCCCGACATCGTCATCGCCAATGCCGGCGTGAGCGTCGGCACACTCACCGAATACGCAGAAGACCTTGATGCGTTCAAGCAAGTGATGGACATCAACGTATTGGGCATGGTGCAGACCTTCCAGCCTTTCGTCGAAGCGATGCGTAACAAACTCCCCTCTCCCGCTCGCGGGAGAGGGGCTGGGGGAGAGGGAGGTTTTCCACCAACGCTGGTCGGCATCGCCAGCGTCGCTGGCTTCCGTGGCTTGCCCGGTGCCAGTGCCTACTCGGCGTCTAAAGCAGCAGCCATCTCCTATCTGGAATCATTGCGTGTCGAGATGCGCGGCAGTGGTGTGCAGGTCGTCACCATCGCGCCAGGCTACATCAAGACCCCGATGACCGACATCAATCCCTATCCCATGCCCTTCATCTTGGCGCCCGAAGAAGCGGCGCGGCGCATGGCGCGCATCATTGAGCGCGGCTGTTCGTTCGCCGTTGTGCCGTGGCAGATGGGCATCGTGGGCTGGGTGATGAAGCGACTGCCGAACTGGCTGTATGACCGACTATTCGCCAACGCGCCGCATAAGCCGCGCGGATTATTGAAGAGTTAAGCTCCCGTCATTCCGGCGTAGGCCGGAATCCAGCGGTTTTAATTTAAGTGTGTTTTTGTCAGTGCGTTGCACTGTTTACCATTGACTGGATACCGGCCTGCGCCGGTATGACGGTGGAAAATTGTCGAGGTGATTCACAATTGAAAATCTACAAACGATTCCAAAACGGCGGCGTTCCAGAATATCTGGCGCGACATTATTGGTGGGCCTACCTATGGCCTAGAAGCATCTGGTTTTTCGATCACCAGCCCATCATCAACGCCATCCTGTTCGGACAATACGAAAAGTTGATGCAAAAAACGCTCGCCCATGTGGAGCGCAAGCCGGGGGCCAAGCTACTACAACTCACTTGTGTGTACGGCAAGCTCACACCCTCTTTGCTGCACCACACCGACAATGAAGTGCACCTGTGTGATGTGGCGATAGGTCAGTTGGAATTGGCGCGTAGCAAGACGACCGATGTGGCAGACCGTTGCCTGCTCACACGCATGAACGCCGAATCGTTGGGTTACGCCAACGATTCATTCGACCAAGTCATCCTGTTCTTCCTCTTCCACGAACTGCCGCCCGAAGCGCGTTCACATGTGTACGACGAGATCGCACGCGTGGTGAAACGTGGCGGCTCAGTTCTCATCACCGAATACGGCGACACCCCGCGCGGACACCTGCTGTATCGCTTCTGGCCGACGCGTTGGATCATGGACTATCTGGAACCCTTCCTGCCCGGATTCTGGCGGGAAGATGTGAAGGAGAAATTGAGTGCTGCGCTACAGCGCCAAGGAAAGTCGCTGGTGGGGGAGCCTGCGGTCGAACATTGCTTTGCTGATTTTTATCGGGTGATGAGATTTCAGTTGGATAAATAACGAAAGTTAAGTTATCGACCGAGTGTTTGCTAGTGTAAAAATGAAACGCTATCTCAAGGTCAGTTTGGCCAAGTGATAGATCTGCCTAAATTTTTCTAAGCCTGATTCGGTCATCCGTGAATTGCATGAACTGCTGCCCCATGCGCCAAGGAAGATGCGCGCAGGTCCGCCATTAAAATATGCGTCCCCGGCTTCGGCTAGCACTTTGTTTGATTCCACGTCTCGTATGGTTGTGCGTGTTGTGCTGGATATGGAATCCTCAAAGAAATCGTTTTTTAGCTCAATCGTTGCGGTGAGTTTTTCCACTTCTTGTTGCTTTATTCCTGTTGGACTTATTTCATACCGCGTGAAGCCCGTTCTGTTGTAGATGCTCTTCGCTTCCATCCATGTAAAACCTTCTTCTTGCAGATAGCGCATTCCAAAGCTGTTGGCCGTACTGTCGTTTAGGAAAAATCCGTCAACTTTTCGCTTCTCAAAAATTTTAGGCGTACCGATTGATTGACAATGCTCGTCAAATTGCATTGAAGATGAAAGCCAAATGCAAAAAACAACTAGAACCGGAAGAGGAACCGCGAAGATGAGTTTTCGTTTTCTGGTGTTTAAAACTGGAATTCTGCTCGCAACTAGATACATCGCCCCAATAGGAAGTAGCAAAAGTAGAGGGGCAAATATCGCCCATATCATGCCGAGTAACATCATTTTTTTGTGGTGATAACGATTGGCGGTAATGCCTACTTACTCACCGCCGCACTCAAAATTTGCACCTGAAAAAGCGCCAACTCCTGCTCCGTCTTCACGTGCAAGCCAACGGCTACATTACCTTGTTGGTTTGATGCGATAGCGCTTCGGATGAGCAGCGGCTGGCTTTGGGCAACGGGTTGGCGTGTCGTGGCATCAAACTGCACAACTCGCACTTGCACGTTGCTCACGGTCACTGCGGTGGGGTTCTCTACCACCGCGTAGAGATTGCCGCGCGCATCCGCTTGCACGCCACTCTTCAGATACTTACCCGGATTTTGCGGTAGGTCGAGGCGCGTGAGATTGGCGGCGGCAAATTGTCCTGCGCTGGAATTAGAACCGGCGGCGGCGCTGTAATTTTGCATGGCGGCATTCACATCGCCGCGCGACTCTGCGAGTGAGCCGAGTAGTGCATGCGCAGGTGCGGTGGGGAGTAGCGAGTTGCTTTTGCTCAAAGCCAATTCAGCTTCTGGATTGCGTCCCAGATTCTTTAGCGCGATGCCGCTTTGCAGATGCGGACGGAAATAGTCCGGTTGCATTTGAATCGCACGTTGATAAAACGTCAGCGCGCCTGCATTGTTTTTTTGCGTCAGCGCAAGGTCACCCAATAATTCTTGGAAGCGCGCTTCACGGGGCTCACCTGCCACCGCTTGTTTGGCCAGCGTGGAGGCTTTGGCGACTTCGCCTTTGCCCAGCGCTTGCACGCCTTGGTCATAAGCGTTGTAAGCGCCGCGAGTGGCCTTGAGCTTACCTACTTTCTTTGCATAAATTTCCCGTCCCATCTCGCCGCCTTCGCCCAACTCGGCCAGCGTGGCTTTGTTGGCGGCTACGCGTTCTTCAGAGGGGGGATGGCTGGCGAATAAGCCCGAAATGAAATCGCTTTGCTGACCTTGGCTTAAGCGCACGAACGTCTCTTGCAAGGTGACGGCGGCACGCGGGTCGTAGCCTGCACGCTTCATATAAATCATGCCGTAGTGATCCGATTCAGATTCGTTATCACGCCCGTATTTGGTAGAGATGAGCTGCGAGCTGAGTTGCGCCGCGCCCACCGCCAGATTGGCGTAGCTCTTGTCTTGCGTGTAGATGCCGGTGGCGAGTACCGCGCCTTGCAACAACATGCCCGACTCCATGCCTTGTGCGCCGTGGCGTGCAGCAGCATGCACGATCTCATGGCTCAACACGGCGGCGAGTTCGGCCTCACTATTTAGCTCGTATAACAACCCGCGATTGAAAGCGATCTTGCCGCCCGGCATCGCCCAGGCGTTGGGCACGGAGTCATTCAGCACGACGAATTCATAGGGCAGTTTGCGATCGGCGACGGCAGCCAGTTTGTTGCCCACGCTTTGCACATAGGCGGTCAACTCGGGGTCGATGATGTAGTCGCCGCCTTGTTGTTGGCGGGCGGGCGCATAGTTTTGCTGCCCCAAACTAATTTCTTCCGCTTCAGAAACGAACTGAAGCTCGCGCTTGCCCGTGACGGGATTGGTGCCGCAGGCAGTTAATAATTGGCTGAATAGAACCGCTACAAAAATTGACCGCAACATGATTCGTCTCCTATCAATGGCGCGGCCAATTAGCCCGCGAGTTTTTGTTTCAACACCTCATTAAGTTGAGCAGGATTAGCTTTGCCTTGGCTGGCTTTCATTGCTGCACCAACGAAGAAGCCGAACAACTTGTCCTTGCCGCTACGGTATTCCGCCACTTTCTCTGCATTGGCCGCCATCACGCCATCCACAATCGCTTCAATTGCGCCACTGTCCGACACTTGCTTCAAGCCTTTTGCTTCGATGATGGCATCTGCATCGCCACCTTCAGTCCACAGGGTGCGGAACACTTCTTTCGCGCCCGAGTTGGAAAGGGTGTTGTCCGCGATGCGCTTCAATATGCGGCCTAGCTGTTGCGCGGTGATGGGGGATTGCGACATGTCGAGACCGTCACGATTCAACTGCGCATTCACTTCACCCATGATCCAGTTCGCACACAATTTTGCTTGCTCCCCTCGCCCGCTGGCGGGAGAGGGGGCGGGGGAGAGGGTGGTTTCTAATGCACCCTCGAAGAAGTTCGCCATCTCGCGTGACGAAGTGAGCATGCTTGCGTCATACGCCGACAGCCCTAGTTCATTTACATAGCGTGCTTGTTTGGTGTGTGGCAACTCGGGCAACGTCGCGCGTACTTGTTCAATCCACTCGGGTGAAATTTCCAGCGGTAGCAAATCTGGGTCAGGGAAATAGCGATAGTCATGCGCATCTTCCTTGCTGCGCATGGCGCGTGTCTCGCCCGTATCGGGATTAAACAGGATGGTGGCTTGCTGTACTTTGCCGCCATTTTCAATCGTGTCGATTTGCCATTGCACTTCGTAGTCGATGGCTTGCTGCATGAACTTGAACGAGTTCAGGTTTTTGACCTCGCGGCGTGTGCCGAGAGGTTGGCCGGGTTTGCGCACCGACACGTTCACGTCGCAACGGAACGAACCTTCTTGCATGTTGCCATCGCAGATGCCGATCCAGCGCACCAGCGTGTGCAGTGCTTTGGCATAGGCAACCGCTTCAGCAGCGGAACACATGTCGGGCTCGGAAACGATTTCTAACAGCGGTGTGCCCGCGCGATTCAAGTCAACGCCGGTCATCCCTTGCGCTGCGCCATGCACTGATTTGCCGGCATCTTCTTCCAAGTGGGCGCGAGTGATGCGCACCGTTTTTTCGTAAGGCTTGGCATTACCTGAAAGCGGTTCAACCAAAATCGTCAGCGAACCTTGCCCCACAACAGGCAAGTCCATCTGGCTAATTTGATAGCCCTTAGGCAAGTCAGGATAGAAATAATTTTTACGCGCAAACACCGAATGCGCAGCGATGTGCGAACCCGTTGCCAAGCCGAATTTAATGGCGCGTTCTACCGCGCCTTTGTTCAGTACAGGCAACACGCCGGGCAAGGCCAAACTCACCGCATCCGCTTGGGTATTGGGTTCAGAGCCGAACGCAGTCGATGCGCCGGAGAAAATTTTAGTGTTGGTCGAAAGCTGGGTGTGTACTTCCAGTCCGATGACGATTTCCCAAGTCATATTTTTCCTTACTACGCTTGAGGCGCGCGGCTGTGCCAATCCGTCGCCAATTGATATTGATGCGCCACGTTTAACATGCGCGCTTCGTCGAAATAGTTGCCGATGATTTGCAAGCCGACGGGCATGTTGTTCGCGCCGAATCCGCAGGGGATGGACATGCCAGGCAATCCTGCCAAATTCACCGCGATGGTGTAGATGTCGGACAGATACATCTGCACGGGATCGTCGCCTTTTTCGCCCAGCTTGAACGCAGTGGAGGGCGAGGTCGGCCCCATGATGACGTCGCAATGTTGGTACGCTTCCACGAAATCCTGCGCGATGAGGCGACGGATTTTTTGTGCTTGCAGGTAGTAAGCGTCGTAGTAGCCGTGGCTCAAAACATAAGTGCCAATCATGATGCGGCGTTTCACTTCTTCGCCAAAACCTTGTGCGCGAGTCTTCTGGTACATGTCGGTAAGGTCGCTATATTCAGGCGCGCGGTAACCGTAGCGCACACCGTCGAAACGCGACAGATTGCTTGAAGCTTCTGCGGGCGCAAGTACGTAATAAACGGGGATGGAGAGGCGCGTGTTGGGCAGGCTGATGTTGACCAAGGTCGCGCCTAGTTTTTGATATTCGGCAATGGCTGCTTGCACGGCATGTTCCACGTCAACGTCCAGTCCTTCCGCAAAAAACTCTTTGGGGATGCCGATACGCAAACCTTGCAAGGGCTTGTTCAAATCGCGTGTGTAGTCTTCTTTGTCGCGTTGCAGGGAGGTGGAATCGCGCTCATCGAATCCCGCCATGGTGTTCAACATCAGCGCGAGGTCTTCTGCATTGCGTCCCATTGGGCCGGCTTGGTCAAGGCTCGATGCGAAGGCGATCATGCCGTAACGTGATACCACGCCATAGGTCGGCTTCAAACCAGAGATGCCGCACAGTGAAGCGGGTTGGCGAATCGAGCCGCCCGTGTCCGTGCCCGTTGCGGCGGCGCACAAGCGCGCTGCAATAGCAGAAGCCGTGCCGCCAGATGAGCCGCCAGGTACGCGTGCTGTGTCCCACGGGTTTTTCACGCTGCCATAGTGCGAAGTTTCGTTCGACGAACCCATGGCGAACTCGTCCATGTTGGTCTTGCCGAGGTTCACCGCCCCTGCATTGTTGAATTGCGAAATGACGTGCGCATCGTAAGGCGACACAAAGTTATGCAGCATCTTGGAGCCGCAAGTAGTGAGCCAATCCTTGGCGCAGAAAATATCTTTTTGTCCGAAGGGGATGCCCGTCAACGCTTCGGCAGAGCCTGCTGCGATGCGTGCGTCAGCGGCTTTTGCCTGTGCGATTGACGCATCAGGACGCACGGTGATGTAGGCGTTTAGCTGTGGATTTTGTTGGGCAATGCGATCGAGGTAGAGCTGGGTCAATTCGACACTGGAGATTTTTTTAGCGCGCAAGGCTGCGCCTATTTGGGAGAGACTAGATTCGATCATTTTGCTTACTCGATGACTTGTGGAACGAGGTAAAGGCCGCCTTCCACTTGCGGGGCGATGGCTTGGAATGCTTCGCGCTGATTGGATTCACTGACCACATCGGCACGTAAGCGCTGTGCCAAATCTTGGCTGTGCGACATCGGCGTGACGCCGCTGGTGTCCACGGCTTGCATTTCGGCGATAAGGCCAAAAATCCCCGAGAGTTGCGAACGGGCGACTTCGATTTCGGTGGGGGTCATGGCGAGGCGCGCTAAACGCGCTACTTTTTCAACATCAGAGGTACTTAAAGACATAGCAAATTCTTTATTCAAATAAGGACGATAGGTTATCATACGCGGCCTTCTAGCGGCACTCCAATTCAGAATACAGGACACAACATGTTTAAGTTTTTCGATAGTTATTTCTCAAACGACCTTGCAATTGACCTCGGCACAGCTAACACCCTGATCTGGTTGCGCGGCCAAGGCATCGTGCTTAATGAGCCGTCCGTGGTGGCAATTCGTCAAGAAGGCGGCCCCAATGGTAAAAAAGTGATTCAGCAAGTGGGCTTGGCTGCCAAGCAGATGTTGGGCCGTACACCGGGCAACATCACTGCGATTCGTCCGATGAAGGATGGCGTGATTGCGGACTTCACGGTGACCGAGCAGATGCTCAAGCAATTTATCCGTCGCGTACATAAATCCAGCATCTTCACACCAAGCCCACGCATCGTCATCTGCGTGCCCTGTGGTTCGACCCAAGTCGAGCGTCGCGCGATTCGTGAGTCTGCTTATGGTGCGGGTGCGCGGCGTGTAGAGCTGATTGAAGAGCCGATGGCAGCTGCGATTGGCGCAGATTTGCCAGTGGAAGAAGCGACCGGTTCCATGGTGGTGGACATCGGTGGCGGCACCACCGAAGTGGGCGTCATTTCCTTGGGCGGTGCGGTGTATTCCGGTTCCGTGCGCGTCGGTGGCGACAAGTTCGACGACGCCATCATCAATTACATCCGCCGCAACTACGGTATGTTGATTGGTGAAACGACCGCTGAGCAAATCAAAAAACAAATTGGCTCTGCCTTCCCTGGCAGTGAAGTGCGCGAGATGGAAGTGAATGGTCGTAACTTGGCCGAAGGCGTGCCACGTAGCTTTACTATTTCCAGTAACGAAATTTTGGAAGCCTTAACCGACCCGTTGAACAGCATCGTCAGTGCGGTGAAAACGGCATTGGAACAAACGCCGCCTGAATTGGGTGCGGACATTGCCAGCAAAGGCATGGTGCTGACGGGTGGGGGGGCGCTGTTGCGTGATCTAGACCGTCTGCTGATGGAAGAGACTGGGCTGCCCGTTGTTATCGCTGATGATCCTTTGACTTGCGTCGTGCGCGGTTCGGGTAAGGCGCTCGACAGCATGGATAAATACAGCAACATCTTTACCTCTGACTGATCCGTTCCAACTTGGAAGACACCAGAACGCTTCGTTTTTTTAATCGCGGCCCGAGTGCGGTTGCGAGGTTGGCGTTCTTTTCGGTTTTGTCCCTGTTGTTGTTATTTGTAGATGCGCGTTTTAAGTATCTCGAATCAACCCGACAGGTCATCGCTTTGATTATTTACCCCCTGCAAAAATTAACCTCATTGCCCGGCGAGGTGTGGAATAGTGCGGGGGCGTATATCTCGCTGCAACGCTATCTAGTTGCAGACAATGCGCAACTACATCAACAACACGATTCTGATGCGGCACAGCTTCAGCAATTGCAAGCTATTCAAGCCGAGAACGCACAGTTGCGCGCGCTGCTGGAAGTGAAGCAGCGTGACACTTACGGCGTGCAGATGGCGCAAATTGCATACATCGAACGCGACATTTTCAAGCGCAAACTATTGCTGGATAAAGGCACGCAATCCAATGTGCAAGCAGGGCAAGCGGTGGTGGACAACACGGGTGTGGTAGGGCAAGTAACGCGCGTTTATCCGTGGCTGTCGGAAGTGACTTTGGTGACGGATAAAGATATTGCCGTGCCGATTCAGGTGGTGCGCAACGGGCTGCGTGCGGTGGTATTTGGCTCCGGCAATATCAGCGAACTCGATTTGCGTTATCAGCCTATCAATGCGGACATCGAAGTGGGTGATGTGTTGGTCACGTCAGGTATGGATGGGACCTATCCGCCAGCGCTGGCGGTCGCTAAAGTAACTTCAATTGATCGTGATCCCGCTTACCCGTTTGCGCGTATTGCCTGTGTACCGCTGGCGGGCGTGGATAGGCATCGCACTTTGTTGATTGTTTCTAGCGTGCCGCCTCTGCCGGAACGTCCTGCTTCTGAAGCCGAAGAGCAAGCGCCTAAACGCCTCAAGAATAAAGCTAAACGGAGTCAGCCTTGAGAGTCGACCTAGAAAAAGATCGTGAATTTATGCTGCCCGCCAGTACGGCGTTTATTGCCCTATCATTTTTCGCGGCGGTTACGTTGGCGTGGTTACCCTGGCGCGGAGTGGGCTTGGTATTGCGTCCAGATTTTGTGGGCTTGGTATTACTTTATTGGTGCACACATAAGCCGCATCGTGTGGGTATCGGTATGGCGTGGGTGTTAGGTATTTTGGTGGATGTGGCCGATGCGAGCTTGTTTGGACAACATGCGCTGGCCTATACCGTATTGGCATTTGGGGGGCTGGTGTTGAATCATCGTGTGCAAATGTTCAACTTGCGCGAGCAATCTGTGCACGTGTTTGCTTTGTTGCTAGCAAGCTATGTGGTGTATGCCTTGGTGCATTGGCAGGTGCGCGGTTTTGTGGCGTGGGAATATTTTATTGGTGTCGTGACGTCCGCCGCGTTGTGGATTCCTCTCACCCATTTACTCCAAGCCTTGCGTCATAAGCGTCGCGACCCGAACGAATTATGATGAGCAAGATCGAGCTGAAAGATCATCAGCGCGAAATTTATTTCTTCCGCTTGCGTCTGTTTTTGAGCCTGGGCTTTGTCGGGCTCATGTTGTTTATTCTGCTGCTGCGCTTTTTCTATCTGCAAGTTATTCGGCATGGTCATTTTGAGACCATGGCTGAAAGTAATCGCATTTATGTGGTGCCGACCGTGCCTAATCGCGGTGTGATTACCGACCGTAATGGTGTCGTGTTGGCACGCAATTACGCAGGCTACACGCTTGAAATCACCCCCGACAAAGTGGCGGATATGCAAGCTACCATTGCCGAAATTGGCAAGCTGGTGGAGATTAAGCCGAAAGATTTACGTCGTTTTAAGAAGCTCATGTCCGAGCGCCGCTCCTTGCAAACCTTGCCCATTCGCACACGCTTGAGTGATGAGGAAGTGGCACGCTTTGCTTCCCAGCGCTACCGCTTTCCGGGTGTTGAAATTAAGGCGCGCTTGTTCAGGGAATATCCGCTGACCGATGTCACCTCGCATTTGTTGGGCTATATCGGGCGCATCAATCAGCAAGAAATTACGCAACTCGAAGACGATGACAATGCCAATAATTATCTGGGTTCGGAGTACATCGGCAAGACGGGCATCGAGCAATTTTACGAAAACGATTTGCATGGCGTAACGGGTTTTGAGCAAGTGGAGGTGGATGCGGGAGGGCGTGCCGTGCGCATGTTGTCGCACACGGCGCCGCAATCGGGAAAAAATTTGACCCTCACTTTAGATGCCAAATTGCAAGAAATTGCGATGCAAGCGTTTGGCGATTATCGCGGCGCGCTGGTGGCCATCGACCCCAACAACGGGGAGGTGTTGGCGTTTGTGAGCAAGCCGGGTTACGACCCCAATTTATTTATCGACGGCATTGATACTGAAAATTGGGAGGCGTTGAATAATTCGCCTGACGTGCCGCTGAACAATCGTGCCTTGCGTGGTCAATATCCGATGGGCTCAACTATCAAGCCGTATATGGCGCTGGCTGCGCTGCATTACAAATCGCGTTCCCCCAGCTATTCCATCTCCGACCCGGGTTATTACAAATTAGCGGGTAGCAGCCACCAATATCGAGATTGGAAAGCTGGCGGGCATGGACGTGTAGATATGTTTAAGTCTATTCAGGTGTCGTGTGACACCTATTACTACGGACTTGCTACCGAGCTGGGCATAGACCGCATGCACGATTTTTTAGAGCTGTTTGGATTCGGCAAAAAAACGGGCATTGATATGGAGGGCGAGGTGTCGGGTCTGTTGCCTTCCACGGCGTGGAAAATGAAACGCTATAACCAAGTTTGGTATCCGGGCGATACCGTATCCGCAGGCATTGGGCAGGGCTATCACTTGATTACGCCCTTGCAACTGGCGTTTGCGACAGCCACTTTGGCGAATGATGGCGTGGGTTTTCAGCCGCATTTGGTAAAAGACATACAAGGCCAAGAAGGTGAACCACGCCCTGCCACGCAAGCTATTTTGAATGTAAAAATTGCGCCGGATGATTTGGCTTTGGTCAAGCGCGCCTTGGTGGCGGTAACTCAACCTGGGGGCACGGCAGTGGCGGCTAACTATGGCGCGCCCTATTCAGTGGCAGGCAAAACCGGCACGGCACAAGTCGTGAGTATGAAGCAAGGTGAAAAATACGATGCCAGCAAGGTGTCGGAATATAACCGCGACCATGCGTGGTTTATTGCGTATGCCCCTGCCGATAAGCCACGCATTGCAATGGCCGTGCTTGCTGAAAATGGCGGACACGGTGGTGGGACTGCCGCGCCGATTGCACGCAAAGTGCTGGATTATTATTTATTGGGTAAAGTGCCAACGCCGCTGAAAAAGGCGGATGAAAAGGCGGCCGTGCAGAGCGACTAACGATGAACATTCGACAGTTAAAACAACGCTTCATGTTGCACCTCGATCCTGTGTTGCTGTCTGGGTTGGGGGCATTATTGCTGGTCAGTTTGATTGTGTTGTTTAGTGCCACCGATGGCAATTGGTGGCGCATTGTGGGGCAGCTAGTGAATATCTTGGTGGCCTTCAGCGCGCTGTGGATTGTCGCGAATATGCCGCTGCATTGGTTGATGCGCATCGCCTTACCGCTGTACTTGCTGGGGATGATTTTGCTGATTGGCGTGGCGTTGTTTGGCGACATTAGTCACGGCGCACGGCGCTGGCTTAATTTGGGGGTTGCTGTTATTCAACCGTCAGAGCTAATGAAAATTGCCGTGCCGCTGATGATGGCGTGGTATTTCGAAAAGCATGAGGCGACGCTCACTTGGCGCAATCATTTCATTGCCGCTATTTTGTTGGTGATGCCAGTGGCACTCATTGTGCGGCAGCCTGATTTGGGTACGTCCATCCTGATTGCGGCGAGTGGATTTTACGTGCTGTTTTTGGCGGGTTTAAGTTGGCGTTTGATGGGTGCGCTGTTCGTAGGTGCTTTAGCCAGTGCGCCCTTCGCGTGGGGTATGCTGCACGATTACCAGCGGCATCGGGTAATGATGTTGTTCGACCCCTCACAAGATGCGCTGGGCAAGGGCTATCACACCATCCAAGGCATGATCGCCGTTGGCTCGGGCGGCTTCTTTGGTAAGGGTTATATGAATGGCACGCAAACGCATTTGGACTTCTTACCCGAACGTAGCACCGACTTTATTTTTGCGGTGTTTTCGGAAGAGTTTGGCTTCCTCGGAAATTTGATTTTGTTAGCGATTTATATTTTCATCATCGGGCGCGGCTTCATCATTACTGCCAATGCCTCTACCTATTTCACGCGCTTAATGGCAGGCAGCATCACCCTCACTTTCTTTACTTACACCTTTGTGAATATGGGCATGGTGACGGGTATTTTGCCGGTGGTCGGTGTGCCGTTGCCGCTGTTAAGTTATGGCGGCACGTCTATGCTCACACTCATGCTCGGCTTTGGCGTGCTGATGAGTATCCATACGCACCAACGATTAGTTAAAACTTAAGGATTCGTCATGAACAAAATTTTCCTCGGTGTAGTGAGCGTTAGCGTGTTGTTGAGTGCCTGTTCTAGCGCGCCTAAAAAATCTGAAGTGCGTCAAGGCGATGCCGCACCGATTGTGGATATACGTGCTAGCGGCGCGGGTGGGGCGGACAACATGCCCACCCCTACGCCAGTCACTACCACACCTTCAGTTAGTCCCAGTGGCGGCGGTTATTTGACGGGTGACGGCCCAGGTGCCGACACGCCCAGTCATTTGGATTCCATTCCTGATGCTGTGCCGCAAGCCGAGCCTTTGCACAAATACGCTAATCGTCCTTACTCTGCCTTGGGTAAAACTTACACGCCCTTGCAAGCCACAGGCAATTACAAAGAGCGCGGCATTGCTTCGTGGTACGGCAAAAAATTTCACGGCCAAAAAACTTCTATCGGCGAGACTTACGATATGTACGCTATGACTGCCGCGCATCCCACGTTGCCCATCCCTAGTTATGCGCGGGTGACCAATGTGGCAAGCGGTAAATCCGTCATCGTGCGCGTGAATGACCGAGGCCCTTTCTTGCACGGCCGCATTATGGATTTGTCCTATGTGGCGGCTTATAAATTGGGTTACATCAACAACGGCAGTACAGAAGTGGAAGTGGAAAGCATCAAAGTGGATGCTAATGCACCAGTACTAGGCGCGGTAGAAACGCCTGTGGTGCAGGTCGCGCCCACACCTCAAGCTGCCGCTGCGACACCCGCCATGCCTGTTGAAATAGCAGGCGCGGCAACGGGCAAAATCTATTTGCAACTGGGGGCGTTCAAAGCTCAACAAGGTGCAGAAAGTTTTCTGGCGCGCATCAGCGAGGTAAGTGGCGACAGTGGTAAGTCGCTTGCCCTGTATCAAAAATCAGGATTGACGCGCGTTCACCTTGGCCCTTATCCGAATAAAGAAGCGGCGCGCGCTGCGGCTGCCAAGCTACAAGCTAAATTAGGCTTTAAGCCTTTCGTTAGTGTGCATTAAGCACCTACGCAAAAAGCCCACATAGCCATCCCATCCTTTTGCAAGGGGTTGCACGCATATTAGTATATGCTAATATGCGTGCCTCGTTCACATAAGGAGTCTTACGATGTTTGCCTCTCAAATTAAAGAAATCAGCGCCATTGAATTGAATAAATGGCTGGCTGATGCCAGTCATTCTTTCCGCGTCATTGATGTGCGCGGCATGGAAGAAATCGCGGGCGGCACCGTTCCTAAAGCGGTCGCATTACCCCTGCATACTTTGCCCGCGCGCGTGCAAGACCTCTCCAAAAATGAAAAAACAGTCATCGTTTGTCGCAGTGGTGCGCGTTCGGCACAAGCCTGTTTATTTCTTCAACAACAAGGCTTTTCAAATGTACACAACTTGCGTGGCGGCATGATGGGTTGGGTGCAGGCAGGCTTTGCACCTCATCCATTGGGCAAGTAAAGGGAAAGTAGTTATCGACAATCACTTACTAAACGAAAATAAAAAATGACAAATACGAAAACACTTTGGATTGCCGCTGTCCTCGCATTGGCAATTGCCGTCATCGCCCCGCAATTTATGGGACAAGCCAGCGCAGCAGAAGTCAGCGTTCAACAAGCGCAAAGCATGAGCCAGCAAGGCGCACTGTTACTTGATGTGCGCGAAGCAGATGAATACGCGGCACTGCACGCGCCACATGCGAAGCTGATACCTTTGGGTGAAGTGAGTGCGCGCCTGAAAGAAATTGAAGCCTACAAAACCAAAGAAATCGTCGTGGTATGTCGTTCAGGACGACGTTCAGCGAAAGCCGTTGGGATACTCAAAGACGCCGGCTTCATCCACGTCAGCAACGTGCAAGGCGGCATGATTGCGTGGAATCAAGCTGGGTTGGAAACTATCAAGTAAGCCAGTTGGGTGCAGGTAAATTTAACTCGCCACCCGCAACACCAAACCTTTCAAATACGCCCCTTCAGGAAAACTCAACAGCACCGGATGATCCGGTGCCGCGTGCAGTTTATTCACGATTTGTGCATCCACTCCGGCATCGAGTGCTGCACCCGCGATGATCTTTTGGAACAGGTCGTCGCTGATGCCGCCAGAGCAAGAGTAGGTGAACAGCAAGCCACCCGGACGCAGTAGTTTGAAGCCGAGCAGGTTGATGTCCTTATACGCACGTGAAGCTTTTTCAGCGAAGGCGGCAGTGGGGGCAAACTTGGGTGGGTCTAAAACAATTAAATCGAACTTGCGGTTTTGGTCGCGCAGCTTGCGCAAAGCCTCGAATACATCGGCGCATTGCCATTCAGCCTTGGCGGCATCGAGCTGATTCAATTCCACGTTTTGCTGTGCGAGTTGTAAAGCCTCTTGTGAGGAGTCGATAGACAGAACAGATTTAGCCCCTCCACGCAGGGCATAGAGCGAGAATCCACCGGTGTAACAGAAGCAATTTAGCACCTCTTTATCGTTTGCTAATAAACCCGTGAAGGCGCGATTGTCGCGCTGGTCGAGGTAGTAGCCCGTTTTTTGTCCTGCGGCCACATCGACTGCAAAACGCAAACCGTTTTCGACCACTTTAACGTGCGCAGGTAATGCACCGCGCAACACACCGCAATGGGGCGGTAGACCCTCACGCTCGCGGCCATCGGAATCAGAGCGTTCGTAGATGCAAGCGGGCGCACACAATTCTTGCAGAATGTCGGCTAGGGTCTCGCGCCAATGTTCAGCGCCCGCACTTCCTAGCTGCATGACCAAAATGTCACCATATTTATCCACAATCAAGCCGGGCAGCCCGTCGGATTCACCATGAATGATGCGCATGCCATTACCACTTTGATGAGCCATCAAAATATGGCGTGTGGAAAGTGCATCGGAAATTTTGGTGCGAAAGAATGCCTCGTTGACCACATCTTGCTCACGCCACGACCACACACGCGCAGTGATTTGCGAATCCGCGTTGTAAGCCGCCCATGCTAGAAAATTTCCGGCCACATCTCGTACGGGAACAGTGTCGCCGCGTTGGGGTGTGCCGTCGATGTAGTCAATTGCGCCAGAGAATATCCAAGGATGGCGACGTTGTAGTGATTTCTCTCGACCTTCTCGCAATACGATGAGAGGCTTCGCAGCCGTACTGCCTACGTGCGGTTTGCCAACTGCTGCTTGAGGTGCGTGTGTATCAGCATTGTGCTGCTTGCCATGTTGTACGCGTTTGCGAAAATCCTTGCCGCCTTGTGATTGGCGATGTGGAGTGGAGTGTGATTTGGGTTTGCTTTGGGTCATGGCTTCTTTTTGGCGCGCGGATGCGCGCCGTCGTAAATTTTGGCGAGGTATTGGAAATCAAGATGGGTATAAACCTGCGTGGTCGAGATGCTGGCATGACCGAGCATCTCTTGCACGGCGCGCAGGTCGCCTGAGGATTGCAGAACATGTGTGGCGAAAGAATGGCGCAACATGTGAGGGTGCACGCCGGTGTTGAGTCCTTGCTTGACCGCCCATTTTTGCAACTGAAGCTCCACCGTGCGGGGGGCGATGCGCGCGCCTCTATTGCCTACGAACAAAGCAGTCTCATCAGGCTTCGCTACTTGTTCGCGCATGGCGAGCCACGCTTGTAATGCGGTGATGGCATGACTACCCAGCGGCACGATGCGTGTCTTATTACCTTTACCGGTGACGCGCACCGATGCATCGGCGAAATCCATGTCGATAGGGTCCAAACCCACCAGTTCAGCCAGACGCAATCCCGAAGAGTAGAGTAGCTCGAACATCGCTTTGTCGCGCGCGTCGATAGGATTTTCCACGGGCATCTCCATCAGCTTCGAAGCCTCGTCGGGAGACAGCGCATGCGGCAATGTCTTGGGCGCTTTGGGTGGACGCAAGCCGACGCAGGGGTTGCTCTTGCAGCCGTGGTCGCGCATCAGATAAGTAAAGAAGCCGCGCCAAGAAGACAGCACACGCGCTAGCGAGCGACCACCCAATCCGCCACCGTGCAACTGCGCGATGTAACGCCGGATGTGATGGCTCTTGAGATCGGGAAGCGGTGTCGCACCAGCAAGCGCGAACAAGCGGCGGATGTCGCGTGCGTAGTTCTCTGCGGTCAGCGGGGAGTAGTTGCGCTCGTTGTTCAGGTAGGCGAGGTAGCCTTCAAGCGTGGCAGGGACGGGCGCAACTGATTCAGACATCACACATGCAAACGGAATGCACTACCCAGCGTTTCGGCGATGCGCTGCAGGAACATCGTTCCCATCTCTGGATAGAAACGTTCTTTATCCTCGCTGGCGAGGATGAGCATGCCGATGGTCTGTCCATTTGCACGCAACGGCAGATAGGCGAACGAACGCAGATGCTCACCAGATTCACCGAACCAAGCTAGCGTGTCTTGTGCAGCGTGGTGTGTACATACAGGGAGTTGGTGTTGGTCGGCGAAAGCCAATACTTCAGCGCTGGGCGCTTCGTCTTTCCACAGATGCAACGCTGCATGCGGTACAGCGAAGATGTCGCGCAGATTATTCACGATGAGGTTCTGCAAGGTATTGCGGTCATGCGGGCCGAACAAGGCGCAGTTGAACTGGTGCACCTTGAGTTGCAGCGCATCGTTCTCTTTCGCGTATTCGAGCAACTCGTGCAACTTCTTCTCCAGCTCTTTCACGCGTTCGCGCAGAGTGAGCAGCTGGCGTTCAGAAAGAGAAACGGTGCGGCCACCGTGCGGGTGGGGCAGGGTGATCTCGGAGAGAAGTTGCGCGTGTTCTTCAAAGAATTGAGGATTGTCTTGCAGGTACTTTGCGATCTCATCGGACTTCATGGTTGCCTCTTTCATAGGTTGATCTCGCCATCGAATACGCTGATGGCTGGGCCTGTCATCGAAACGGGTGAGCCTGCGCCCTGCCAAGTGATGCTGAGTGTGCCGCCGCGCGTGGCGACATGTACGCTCTCATTCAACAGGCCGCGTTGGATGCCTGCGACCACGGCGGCGCAAGCGCCCGTGCCGCAGGACAAGGTCTCTCCTGCGCCACGTTCGAACACGCGCAGCTTGATGTGGTCGCGATCCAGTACCTGCATGAAGCACGCGTTCACGCGTTTCGGGAAACGTGGATGATGTTCGATGAGCGGGCCAAGGGTTGCGACAGGTGCTGCCTCGACATCGGCCACCACTTGTACGGCGTGCGGATTCCCCATCGACACAGCTGTGATCTGAACAAGGGTGTCGCCCACCTGCAACGGCTGTGTCACCTCACGGCTGTCGCTCACGAAAGGGATATGCGACGGTTCGAAGATAGGAGCGCCCATGTTCACCGTCACGCGGCCATCATCTTCCAAGCGCGGCGAGATGAGGCCGCTCTTGGTCTCTACGATGATCTCGCGTTTGTGGGTCAGTTCTTGGTCGTGCACGAAGCGCACGAAGCAGCGCGCACCGTTGCCACACTGTTCCACCTCGCCACCATCCGCATTGAAGATGCGATAACGGAAGTCTGCATCCTTGTGTTGCGCCTTCTCGACCAGCAACAGTTGGTCACAACCGACACCGAAGTTGCGGTCAGCGATGAAACGGATGATCTCTGGCGACAGGGCGACTTGTTGGCGCACGCCATCTATCACGACGAAATCGTTGCCGGCGCCGTGCATCTTAGTGAATTTAAGTGCCATGATTTTTGCTGTTCAGTTGAGTGCCGAGATTATACGGTGTTCACCCTAACAACTGGGTGTGGTCGCGATACATGCACCTATCCATCACTACGGTGATACCTGCCTGCTGCGCGCGCAGCGCAGCCTCTTCGTGTATCACGCCATCCTGAAGCCATAGGTTCTTGATGCCGAGTCTGATGCAGCTATCGACGATCTCGGGTACGTGTTCGGAAGCGCGGAACACATCCACGATGTCAGGCACTTCGGGCAGGCTCTCTAGGTCAGGGTAGGCTTTTTCGCCCAGCACTTCGTCCACCATGGGGCGAACCGGGATGATGCGGTAGCCGAAACCTTGTAGTGCTTTGGCGACATTGAAGCTGGGCCGTGCAGGCTGCGGCGACAGGCCGACTACGGCTACGCTTTGCACTTGGGTCAATAGCGCACGGATCTGTTCGGGAGTTGGATTAATAAAAGTCATGTCAGTTTGCCGAAAGACGATGTGCCTATAATAATCCATAGCAATTGACCATTTAGGAGAATCACCTTGAGCGCGATCCATCCTTCAGAACTTTCCTTCATCACCAAACACGCACCGTTCGACCGCATGGACTTAGGCCATGTGTTGTGGATGCTAGAGCGTATGCATCTAGGGTATTACGCCGAGGGTGAGGTCATCGTCTCGCCGGAGCAGGGCGTGGTGGATCGTTTGTTCGTTATCAAGCAAGGCGTGGTGCATGGCGAGCAGAACGTGGCCAAAGCATCCGACGCTGACACATGGTTGGAATTGACGGAAGGCGAGTGTTTCCCACTGGGGGCGCTACTTGCCAGTCGTTCGGTGGCCAGCACCTATCGCGCCGGGACAGACATCTTCTGTTACGCACTGCCAGCCGCAGCGTTCAGTGAATTGATTGGTATGAGCGCCGCCTTCCGTGATTTCTGCACGCGCCGTATCGCCAACTTGCTCGAACATTCCAAGCAGGTCATCCAAGCGCAATACAGTCAATCGAGTGTGGAGCAACAATCGCTTGCCAGTCCGCTGTCGGCCATCATTCGTCGCGCGCCGATCACCTGCCCGCCTGATACCACGGTCAGGCAAGTGTTGAACATCATGAGAGAGCAGCGCATCGGCTCCATGGTTGCAGCAGATAGAGAAGGCAGGCCGCTGGGTATCGTTACCTTGCATGACGTGTTAGATCGCATCGCCATCCCGCAGATCGATCTGGATCAGCCGGTCATCAATGTCATGAGCACGCAGCTATCCAGTTTGCCACCACAAGCCTTGGCGCATGAGGCGGCTTTGTTGATGGCGAAACAAGGTTTCAGGCATGTATTGATCGTTGAGAAAGAACACTTGGTCGGGCTCGTGTCGGAAAAGGACTTGTTTGCTTTGCAGCGTGTCGGTCTACGCCAGATCGGTTCGTCGATCCGCCATGCGGAGAATGTCGATGCACTGCGTCAAGGTGCTGCCGATATCCGTCACATGGCGCGTAACATGATGGCGCAAGGCGTCGCACCAGAGCAGCTCACGCAATTCATCTCTACCTTCAACGATCTGATCGCCGAACGCATCGTGGAGTTGGAATGTAAGGCTAGTGGTATCACCGGTACGCCGATACACGACGGATTGTGTTGGTTGGCGCTGGGGTCGGAAGGGCGTTTCGAGCAGACCCTGAACACCGACCAAGACAACGCCATCATCTTCAAAGTGCCAGACGGCATGACGGCAGACCAAGTCCGCGCGATGTTGTTGCCTATCGCGCGGCGCATCAACGAGACGCTGGATCAGTGTGGCTTCCCGCTGTGTAAAGGTGAGATCATGGCGAGCAATCCGAAATGGTGTCTGTCGTTGGAAGAATGGAAACGCGCTTTCTCCACATGGATCGGCGGGGGCTCGCCGGAATCCTTGTTGCATGCTTCCATCTTCTTCGATTTCCGTCCTCTCTATGGTGAATACGAGTTGGCGAAGGATCTGCGTGCTTGGTTGGGACGTGTCGCCAGTGAGAACAGCCGCTTCTTGCACATGATGGCAGGCAATGCACTGCGCAACCGTCCGCCATTAGGTGTGGTGCATGACTTCGTGGTGGGTAAAGAAAATAAGATCGACCTCAAGCTCAACGGCATCACCCCCTTTGTCGATGCAGCGCGCATCTTCAGTTTGGCAGCGGCGGTTTCTGAGACGAATACGATTCAGCGTTTGCGTTCGAGTGCCGAGAAGTTGCGGGTGAGTGACCCAGAAATCGACGCATGGATAGATGCATTGTTATTCATCCAGATATTGCGCATGCGTCATCACGATGAAGCCAGTACACAAGGCGTAGAAGATCAGGCGTTGGACAATCTTATCGATCCTGAAAAATTGAACGAGTTGGATAGGCGCATCCTAAAAGAAGCATTTCGTCAGGCACGCAAACTACAAGCTCGATTGGCCTTGGAATATCAGCTGTGAGGAAACTACTTAAGCGATGGATGGCGCCCAAGCCTAAGCTGACCGAACGCCAAGCTGAACGTTTGGAAACTTGGCTGGCACTGCCAGAAAGTGATACACGCTCTGGGTTCGCGCATACACGTGTGGTCGTGGTCGATGTCGAGACCACAGGGTTGAATCTGGTGACCGACACCTTGATCTCGATCGGCGCCGTTGCGGTGGTGGATGGGCGTATCGAGTTTGGAGATAGCTTCTCCGTTGTGTTGCAGCAGGAGCAAAGTAGTCGTAAGGAGAACATCCTGATCCACGGCATCAGTGGCAATGACCAACGTTGTGGAGCTGACCCAATTGAGGCGCTATTGGATTTCTTGGAATATGTAGGTAATTCGCCCCTAGTGGCGTTTCACGTCACTTTCGATGAGAACATGATTCGGCGTGCGCTCAAGCAGCACATCGGTTTCAAATTCAAACATCCTTGGCTGGATCTAGCTTACGTGATGCCAAGTTTGTATCCACCCTTGGCTCATAGTCATCGCGTACTCGATGATTGGATACGGCGTTTCAAGATCCATATCGAATTGCGACACAACGCGCTAGCCGATGCGGTGGCCACCGCGCAGTTGCTGCTGATTGCCCAATCCAAAGCGGCAAGAATAAATATCAATAACTTCAATGGATTGCGCGATCTTGAGCGCAATCAGCGCTGGATTAGTGGCGTAAGTTGACTGTAAGTTTGCTCACGTAGCCTTTCAACCGCTGCAAAATAAATCGGGGTGCAGTGCACCGATTCGATCAGTTAAATCAATAAATAGAGGAGAACGCAATGGATAAAAGCGGCGAGGCCTATTGGAAGGCCACGTTGGGTTTGTTGACCAAGATCCTAGTAGTGTGGTTCGTGGTCTCATTCGGCGCAGGTATTTTGTTTGCCGATATGCTCAATGGCATTCACTTGGGCGGATACCCATTGGGTTTCTGGTTCGCTCATCAGGGATCGATGTACATCTTTGTGGCACTGATTTTTATCTATGCCAAAAAGATGGGTGAGATCGATCGCAAATTCGACGTACACGAAGAATAAGGGGCTGACATGGATCTTCAAACAACTATATATTTGGTGGTGGGGCTAAGCTTCGCGCTGTATATCGGCATTGCCGTGTGGGCGCGTGCGGGCAGTACCAGCGAATTTTACGTCGCGGGTGGTGGCGTGGGACCTCGACTGAATGGGATGGCAACTGCTGCGGACTGGATGTCGGCAGCCTCTTTCATTTCCATGGCAGGTTTGATTTCAAACATGGGCTATGGCGGCGGCTTGTTTTTGATGGGTTGGACGGGCGGCTACGTGCTATTGGCCTTGTTGCTCGCACCGTATCTGCGCAAGTTCGGTAAGTTCACCGTTCCCCAATTCATCGGTGATCGCTTCTACTCAAAATCAGCATCTACAGTTGCGGTGGTCTGCCTGCTGACAGCTTCGCTGACTTATGTGATCGGTCAAATGACGGGTGTGGGCGTTGCGTTCTCACGATTCCTTGGTGTGTCTAGCGAAACCGGCATCTATGTAGGTATGGGCATCGTGTTCGTGTACGCCGTGTTGGGCGGTATGAAAGGCATCACTTACACGCAAGTGGCGCAGTACGTCGTGCTGATCTTCGCTTACACCGTTCCCGCCGTCTTTATTTCGATGCACTTGACTGGCAATCCTATCCCTCAACTGGGCTTGGGTTCCAATCTGGTGGGTCAGGACATCTCGCTGTTGCAAAAACTGGACACCATCGTGGTTGAACTTGGCTTCGGTCAATACACCACAACGACAGCCGGTAGCACACTGAACATGTTCGTGT
>JAVHQJ010000294.1:0-1739 GCA_036171075.1 Sideroxydans sp.
CCTGGTCAGGTCGTCGGGCTCCCTCTTAACCCTTCAAAGCTTTATCCTTTCATTGGCTCTTTTTCAGAGCCTGGCGGCTGGTGGGTTTCAGCTTGTAGTGTTTCCGGTTTCCCTTCCACACATCCTGACTTGTTGGGTCGGGTTCGTTCTTCTTACCATGCCCGGGCTTAGTCATGGTCACGCCTTCCAAAATCATTGGTCAAACCAACCTCGATTTGACTGGTGCTCGTTTAGTCACACGTGGCGCTCTTGTTTCGTGGCATGGTCTTCGTTTCACTGTTTCGAAGGTGCGCATGGGTACTTGTTACCCCTTACGTCCTTCTGATTCGCTCCCGTCATTTGTGGCCTGCCAGTCTGTTCAGGTGGTGGCTTCGTGTCGTGTTTGAGGTGCCAGCGTCAAGGTTCCTTAGCTGGTGCCTTCACAGTGGGCTCTTCCACTTTTCAACTGGCCTTAATGGTCTATTAATCATGTCCTTCTCTAGCACTATTCAAGTTTTGAAAATCAACGAAGTTGAAAAAGGTATCTCCAAAAAAACGGGTCAACCTTGGGAACGACACACGGCTGAATGCATGCTGCTGGCCGATGATGGTTCTATCGATTGTGTCGGTCGTCTGGTGATTCCTCAGGTCATGCGTGAGACTTTGCAAGTCGGCACTTTTCGCGCTGGATTTGCCCTTGTTGTGCCTACGTTTGGAGACCAAAAAGGAGATATTTCAGCTCGCCTCACAAGCCTATTGCCTGTGGTTACCACAAAACAGGTACAAGCCCCTACTTCTGCTAAGGCTGCGGCCTAAACCATGACTGTCGCCGACTTCGCCCAACTGCTTGAGCTGCTCTCCGGCGTGGGTGTAGTCGTCTGCTTTGGCCTTGGCTATGTCGGGGGGTATCTCCAGTGAAATACATCATTGCTTGGTTGCTGTTTGGTTTCGTGCTGTATGGCGGTGTCGTGGCTTATAGCAGTTTCAAAAACCCGTGGGCGGTGTCATCTGCAGGCCGGGTTAGTAGTGCACCTTTAAGCCTTCAGCCTACGTCCGTCCTTGATATGTTGCCACCTGCTGGTGCTGGCTGTGGGAAGGGCTGCACCCAATGACAACTTTTGTAGCGGCATTCCTGATGGCGTGGGCAGTGGGCTACATCCTTGGTTACAAGGTGCGGCTTGTGAGAACTGCACTGTATGCGGCCTAAGGGGCTTTTGGGGTATCGGGGTCGTAGACCCTGATGGAAGCGAAGCGAAACGGTTGTTTTAGGGCGGTGGCGTGCTGTAGTGAATCTTTCTGAAAGAAAGTTCACCCAGTGCGCGGCCAGTATCGGTGAAGGGCAGTCGGCATCGTTCGCCGCCCTGAAAGACAGACGGTGAAGCATTCGCGTGTTGTGGGTGGTGTACATGGCGTGTCGGCTGGTGAGTTGTCAGGTAGTTTGAATTTAAAAGATTGGGCGTTTTGCGAATCTTTTAAATTCAAACGTCTTGGTGATGTTTGAGGGCTATAGCTGCTGCCCACTTAAAGCGGTTTGTGTGAAAGGCTTTAAAAATGAAGTTGCGTAACAAGGCCCTCTTGGGCGGTTTGGTTGGTTTTGGTGCTGTTGCTCCTGTTCTTGCTCAGACAGTTCCCGCTGACCCTGCCACGGCTCTCGCAGCTGTGCAAACCCTGACGACCTCCAGCGCCGGATTCGGCCCGGTGATGTTCGGCATCGCTGTCGCATCGGTCGGTATCCTGATCGGCGTGAAGTGGATCAAACG
>JAVHQJ010000295.1:0-1735 GCA_036171075.1 Sideroxydans sp.
AACTTTCAATGGTGTGTTCGATGGCAGATAGCACCGACATCTTGCCGCGCGGCATGCCCACGTCCACATTCAACAGCGCAACCAACGAAGCCTTGTCTTGCGGATTTAAGTCCGTACCCGCTAACGACAGGTGCTTCGACACGAACAAATCCACCACAGGGCGAAAAGGCTCAATCACATCATCGGCCAGATTGAACGCATTTTGTTCGCTGGAATGAAAGATGCCGAGAGAGGGCAGCAAGCCATGTGCGACTAAGCCCCGCGCTATCGTGCCGCGTAACACGGCATAACCATAGTCCATTGCGGCATTGGCGAAGCGTGCCTGTTCGCGGCGGAAATCTTTGCCGAACAACTGCACGAAATAGAATGCCGCCGCTTGCCCTTCCAAATTACCCACATCACCCGAACGCACGCGCTGTGCGTAGGAGTTCAGCCTGTCCACGCCTTCCCGCGCATTCAGTTGCAAACAAGTGGCTTGGTTGGCAATCTTCTGGCGCACGATGCTTGCCCACGTTTGCTTGGCAACAGGGCGCGGTAAATCCAGTTGTAAACGCATCCACTTGGTGGCGCGGGAGTGTGACAAAAAAGGCAGGAACACCCCGCTAGGATGATGCGTATCACCCGTAGCGAACAGGCTGATGCCATATTCGCCACAAGCTGAAAGCACGGGGTGGGTGAGGGTGATCTCGCGGTGATTGAGTACGATCACCGCGATGTCCTCAAACGGCACGAAGGCGGTTTGCTCTTGCTCAATGGCAAGGCGGAATTGCTCGCGCCGCAGCTTGGCAGGGCGCGAGATAACGACACTACGCCAAGTCATGCTCCGCTCCACTGCGTTGCGCGGGGTACAAGCGACGTTTCTCTGGCGGGGCGGGGTAACGGTTGCCGAGGATGTCTATGTCGAACTTCTTAATACTTTTTGCACCTGCAACAGATTTTCGGAAAAATTTCTTGTCAGGCTGCGGTTGATCATGTGCCCGCAAAGTCATTCGTCCATCACTTTCGTACATGACAAAATATCCCAGAACAAGCTCTGTTCCAATTTCAATTCCAACAAAATCATTTTTTGTGAGACTAAAACAGAAATCACTTTCTATTGGCGTAATAACAGTGCTACGCATCTGTTCCGGCATGGCTTGGTATTTGGGAATTACAGCGAAGCCACCGTGTTTTTGTAGAAATATTTCTACAGCGATCATTTCGCCAAGATCAGCAATGCCACCACGAATCAGTAAGCCAGAATTTTGCGTTTCCTCAACACGAATGGCTCGAATTTCTGGAGCATTCTTTCCTTCCTTGCTTGGCTTAAATAGTTTTGGTTGCTGTGACCCAAATGCTTTTTTTGGATCGTCGCCGAAGCTTTTTAGTCGATCACGTAATAATTCATATATCGCTTGATTTCTCGGATCGTTCTTTCCGACCATTTTTTCTAGTTTTGATAGCGTGAGGTTTGCCAACTGAACTTTCTCAAATGCTTTATTTGTGTTGTCTTCCTTTAGTCCGAATATTTTTGCCTTGTGTATTTCCCCACCACCTCGCCGACTGACTGCACGCGAGACGAACAGGGGACGCAGTGTTTCCAGTGCTTCGGGCGGATATGTGCCGTATTTTTCCATTTCACTGCGAAGCAGGGTCGGGTCGTCCATACTCAAGCGCAATTTCACTTCGTTACGGAAATGCGGCCACGGATTGGGGAAGTGTTTTTCGATCTGGTCGAACATTGCCGGGTTAAGAA
>JAVHQJ010000296.1:0-1732 GCA_036171075.1 Sideroxydans sp.
TCGTCACCGCACCTATCGCGCGCGAATTCGGTATCGAACATTTGATCGCCACCGATCCCGAGCAAAAGGACGGGGAATTCACCGGGCAGGTCGCCGGCGTGCCGTGTTTTCGGGATGGCAAGATCACGCGACTGGCGCGCTGGCTTGCTGAACGCGGCTGGACACTGGCCAGTTTCACCGACAGCACTTTCTACAGCGATTCGCTGAACGACCTGCCGCTGATGCGCCTGGTGCAACATCCGGTCGCAGCCAACCCCGATGCGACACTGCGGGCACATGCCATCCAGCATGGCTGGCCGGTCATACAACTGCGTTAATGACCGCTGCTCAACAGCGACACCAGTTGACAGTGTTCACCGTCAGTGCGATCAACGCTCATTTGGTGGAGAAAGGTTATTCCTTCGTGAAGGAGCAAGCGTTGATGCCACCAACGAATTCTTCCAAACCTGCAATCATTAGCGCAAATCGTAATTCAGTTTCACGGAAAGGGTTCTGGGCGCGCCGGGATAGATGACTGCCGGGCGGTTTTCTACGCCGCTGCTGTAATAGCGCAGATTTGTGGCGTTTTCCAGCGCTAGCGTCGCAGACCATAGCTTTGCCTTGTAACTCGCGCCCAGATCGAGGCGGGTATAGGCGGGAATTAACGTGGTGTTGGCAAAGTCGGCATAGCGTTCACCCTGATGCACGATCCCGCCGGAAATACTCCAGCGCCTGTCTTCATTGGCGGCTAGATTGTGAGTTAGCCAGGCAGAGACACCGACGCGTGGCGTATAGGGTAGGCGATTGCCCGGCTTGTAAAGGTTATCCCGTGTAATGCCCGCATCCAGCCAGGTTCCTTGTGCTGTCATATGCCAATTACGTGTTAATTTCCCTTGCCATTCCAGCTCTAACCCGCGCGAGCGTTGCGTACCGGTTTGGATGGAGAAGCCGGGGCGCAACAGATATGGTGTCAACACATTGCTGCGTTCGATGTCGAATAGCGCGGCTGAGGCTAGCCAGTCTGCACCTTCAGGTTGCATCTTCAAACCGGTCTCGAATTGCCTGCTTGCCATCGGTGCAAAAGTGCTGCCGGTAGCGGAGCGACTCTGCGGCAAGGTTGCCATATTGCCGGTCGAGTAGTTAGCATACAGCGCGATGGTGGGGGTTGCGCGCCAGTTTACGCCAATGCGCGGCGTAATCGAATGATCGGTTTGGATGCTGTGATCCTGCCATGGCACGGGCAAATAATCTCTATAGTCGAAAATCTGCCGCAAATAACTGACGCGCGCGCCAAGCAGCCAAGTCCAGTCACCTTTGATAATTTCATCTTGCAAGGCAAGACCTAAGCTCTGGTTTGTCCATGACTGATCATAGACTGAGTAGTTTGCCGTCGGTATCCAAGCTTGGCCATAAACCGGGTTGTAGGCGTTGATAGGCGTGTAGATATCCCAAATACCTTGCTTCAGCGCACGGGTTTCGCGTGCCATTTCAAAGCGGGCGGCAATCTTGTGCGTGACACTGTTCACAGAAAATTCACGCGACCAGTCGGCGTAGCCCGTCAGCCAGCGATAGTGTTCGGGGTAACTTTCATACCAGCGCTTGACGGTGCTGCCGGTGACGGCATAGGGTTCTACATCCAGGTATTGCAGATATTTAAAGTCGTAGTACGAAAACGCGACGGACAGATTGCCGCCTAAGGTTGGTTGCGTGCTTATCGGGTTGTCACACACAGTCACTAGATGTAGCATGTTAA
>JAVHQJ010000297.1:0-1725 GCA_036171075.1 Sideroxydans sp.
ACCACCGACACAAGGATTTTCAATCCTCTGCTCTACCGACTGAGCTACCAGGCCGTCTTGCACTATCCATTGCGGGACAGGTAAAACGAAGGCGCGCATTGTAGCCATAAGCTACTAAACGGGCAACACAAAAAACGAACCCCGCTCAAGGCGGGGTTCGTTTTACAACTATTTGAACCTTTGCGCAGCAATCAGAACGCGCAGTAAGTTCAAGTTACATCATGCCGCCCATACCACCCATGCCGCCCATATCGCCACCACCCATACCACCAGCTGGTTTATCTTCTGGCAAGTCGGCGATCATGCATGCAGTAGTCAACATCAGACCTGCGATGGATGCAGCGTGTTGCAAAGCAGTGCGGGTGACCTTGGTTGGGTCAACTACGCCCATCGCCAACATGTCGCCGTACTCGCTGCTGGCAGCGTTGTAACCGAAGCTACCTTTGCCTTCCAGCACTTTGTTGACGACCACGGATGGCTCGTCGCCTGCGTTGTCCACGATGGCACGCAATGGCGCTTCCATCGCACGCAACACGATGGTGATGCCTGCGTCTTGGTCGTGGTTGTCACCCTTGAGAGCAGCAACCGCAACCTTGGCGCGCAACAGGGCAACACCGCCGCCAGCCACGATACCTTCTTCAACCGCTGCACGAGTGGCATGCAATGCATCGTCAACACGGTCTTTCTTCTCTTTCATCTCAACTTCAGTTGCCGCACCGACCTTGATTACTGCAACGCCGCCAGCCAACTTCGCTTTGCGTTCTTGCAACTTCTCTTTGTCGTAATCGCTGGTGGACTCTTCCATCTGCTTGTTGATCTGCGTAACGCGAGTTTTGATCGCATCTTCTTTACCCGCGCCGTCGATGATGATGGTGTTTTCTTTGCTGACTTCGATACGCTTGGCTTGGCCCAATTCGGCCAAGGTAGTCTTTTCCAGAGTCAGACCGACTTCTTCAGCGATCACAGTACCGCCAGTCAAGATAGCGATGTCTTCCAGCATCGCCTTGCGACGATCACCGAAACCAGGTGCTTTGACAGCAACGGTCTTCAAGATGCCACGGATGTTGTTCACAACCAATGTTGCCAATGCTTCGCCGTCAACATCTTCAGCGATGATCAACAGGGGGCGGCCAGCCTTAGCGACTTGTTCCAATACGGGGAGCAAGTCACGTATATTGGACACTTTTTTGTCGTGCAACAGGATGAACGGATTATCCATTGCAGCGATTTGCTTGTCCGCGTTGTTGATAAAGTAAGGAGACAAGTAGCCACGGTCGAATTGCATCCCTTCGACGACGTCCAACTCGTTTTCCAGAGACTTGCCATCTTCAACAGTAATGACGCCTTCTTTGCCCACTTTTTCCATCGCGTCAGCGATGATCTTGCCGATGCTTGCATCAGAGTTGGCAGAGATAGAAGCGACTTGAGCGATTTCAGTTGTGGTTGCGCAAGGCTTAGAGATGTTCTTCAGCTCAGCAACTGCCGCAATCACTGCCTTGTCGATACCACGCTTCAGATCCATTGGGTTCATGCCAGCAGCCACGAACTTCATACCTTCTTGCACGATGGATTGCGCCAGAACGGTCGCCGTCGTTGTTCCGTCACCTGCTACATCAGAAGTCTTGGAAGCGACTTCCTTAACCATTTGTGCGCCCATGTTCTCGAACTTATCTTTCAGTTCGATCTCTTTCGCCACGGACACGCCGTCTTTAGTGATGTGTGGAG
>JAVHQJ010000298.1:0-1725 GCA_036171075.1 Sideroxydans sp.
GCAAGGACTTCGTGTATCCCGATAGCTTTCAAGACAACATCAAGAACTATCTGGAACTCACCGGACAAGTGGAAGGCGGCAGGAAGATCAGCAGCAACACCGAAGCCAGCGGACGGTTTCATACCGACTGGTTAAGTATGATGTACGCACGGATCAAGTTGGCACGAGATTTACTGCGTGAAGACGGGGTTATGTTCATCCAGATTGGCGAAGGAGAGCTTGCGAATCTCAAGTTACTTTGTGACGGCGTTTTCGGTGAGGAGACATGCTTAGGCATTGCGTGCCGAGTTGCTAAGAAAAGTAATAACAAAGGCGATCATTGGGCACCCAATTTTGATTACATACTCACATATGCGAAAGACAGGTCTGCATGTCCTCCATTCTCCGGGGGCACAAATACTGAGGCATACGACCAGATTGAAACTGAAGGGGCAAGGAAGGGTGAAAATTACCAGCTTGTTCGTCTATATATGTCCACGATTGAAAATCGGAATCCTGAGCAGAGATTTTGGATTGACTGCCCAGATGGAACGAAAGTTATACCTCCGGGGGAAACTTTTCCACCAGAAAGACCCAAGTTGGGAGACGGTATTTGGCGCTGGAGTCGAACTAAATTTGAAGCGGAGCGTGATCGAATTGTCGTGAAGGCAGTTCGTTCGTCCAATCTTGTTAGCGACACTGGTGAGCCTGCAAAATGGAACGTGTTTACTAAAACTTATCTCCGTGATGTGCTAGAAAATGCAACATCAAAACCGAATAACTTGGTTGAGGAATATATCAATCAGATTGGGTCTCATGAAATGACGGACTTGGGTATTCCTTTTGACTACCCTAAACCCAGTACGTTAATCGAATTCCTGATTGGGATAACTCGTGCCGGAGGGAATGACCTTGTGCTTGATTTTTTCGCAGGCTCAGGCTCAACTGGACATGCGGTAATGCGGACTAATGCAACTGATGGTGCAAATCGCCGCTTCATACTTGTCCAACTTCCTGAACCGCTTGACTCAACTGATGCAGGGCAGAAAACTGCCGCAGAGTTTTGTGAGTCGCTGGGTAAGCCACATAACATCGCCGAACTAACCAAAGAACGCCTGCGCCGTGCTGGTGCAAAGATCAAATCCGATCCGCAGATTGCACAGATGGGCGCAGATAAAGGCAAAGACAAGAATATCAACAATGATTTATTTGGGGTTAATCTGCGTCAATCTGCGTTATCTGCGGATAAATCGTCTTTGGATGTGGGCTTCCGCGTCTTCAAACTGGATACCTCCAATATCCGCGCATGGAACCCTGATCGGAACAATCTGGAAAAGACACTGCTCGACTACGAGGAACACATTCTGCCGGGCAGGACAGAAGCGGACATCATGTACGAATTGCTGCTCAAGCTGGGGCTGGATCTGTGCGTGCCGATAGAAAGCAGATACATAACCACGGAACACACGGAAAGCACTGAAAACAACAAAAGCGCTGCTATCAATTCCGTGTCTTCAGTGTCTTCCGTGGTTAAAAAAGAAGTTTATGCCATCGGCGGCGGTGTGCTGCTGGCGTGTCTCGCCGAGCACATTGCCGTCGTTGAGGTAGAGGCATTGGCTCAAGGCATCATTGCCTGGTATAAGGAATTGGCTCCTGCCGGTGACACTACCTGTGTGTTCCGTGACAGCGCGTTTGAAAACGACATCGCCAAATCCAACCTCGCCGCCATTCTGGAACAATACGGCA
>JAVHQJ010000299.1:0-1723 GCA_036171075.1 Sideroxydans sp.
CGGGCTCGCTCCTTCCAGCAATATCGATAAGGCCTCTCGCTGTCGTCACGGTCGATTTCAAAGTATTCGCTGAGCATGTCCAGCTGCCGCTGAATAGTACGCAAATCCCTGGCAACCTCGGTATCGGCCAATTGCTCGCAAAGTTCTTTGGCCGTAATGGTGCGATGGCGCGGAATACGTCGCATCAACTCCAATGCAAGTAATACGGATTCTCTGGTATCAGAACGCTTTGCCATAATCCCTCTTATATTAGTTTCGCCCAGACAGGAATTGCCACAGCCTCACCATAGCCAAAGTATCCAACCCACAATATTCAAGGAGCTGACTCTCAATCTCAGCCTTACGCTCCGAAGTCGTATTGGGATGGATAGCTTCCAGATAGGCATTCATCGCCATGCCGCCATCCTGAACACCCTCTAATGACTCATAACTCAGATCAGGGGCAATTGCGGGCAACACAGCTTTAATACTCCAACTCCCGCACTGACTGGGATGGTAGTAATTAGCCTTGGTAATCGGATGCAAATCAACCAGACGATCCCTGATTGCCATCAAGTCCGAGGATAATTTTTTGAAGCGCCGCGCCAATTCACTTATGCGAGCCCCTTCAAAGCCTGCGTTGTACACAAAGATCGGCCCCTTCTCTCCGCAAACCGAAATAAGCGATTCGGCAAAGGATCGTGATGGATCGTCGGATGACAAGTCGAGAAATGACTTTGCCTCCAAACGCCCCTTACTGTTCAGGATATGCAGACTGAACTGGAATGGGATCATCTGGTATGGACGAGTCCCTTTCCAAATCGGCACGGCAAACTGAATCGTCTCAAAATCCAGAAAATAGGCTGGCAGTTTGTGCGGCTTGAGCGCTGACGCAGCTCCTGCCGCATCGAAGTAGGTCTTTCCAGAAAGGCTATGCTTCTTCACTCGCAACTGTAATTCGTTTAACAAGTCGTCCGGCGTATCGCGCAGATCAAGTGCGGGATGTGCGGCAACATGGTCTTTAAGCGCCTTCGCCCGTATACTCGGCAGCCAATGAACAGGATATTCCGCCTGCGGCTCTTGAGACTGGCAGTAGTCAACGAATCCGCACTCATAAGGTTCAGAACATTGAACGCCGGTACGGATTTTCGGCTCCGCCCTCTTTGCCACTACCTTATGAGCGGCAACAATCCAGTCCTCGACTTCCTCCTCGCGGCCAAATGCCTCTGAAGTCAGGTCGCACTCCCTAAGCAATCCTTGATAATCGCCTTTACCGGGATATGTCCAGTCACTATCGATATGGGCTAGTGCAATGGAAGCCAGCGAAACACCGGCTTTGCGGGCGATATACGCCTGAATTGCCACATCGTCCCGGTGGTAATCCTTGACCTCAGTGGAGGATTTCACCTCCACCATACGCCAGGCACGCTTGCCTTTCAGCTTGACCGGGAGCATTACATCGGCAAGTGACAATGCCCCATCGATTGAAAATCCCGCCTCGAAGATAGACTGAGAAGAGTTAAGCAGTTCCACACTGCGCCTGAATGTGTAATCGAAACCATCGCGTTGCGCATCCAGCAACTCTCCGCGCCCCTCTGGATCGTAAAGTTGGCGGGCAATATCTCCAACCATATTGCCGACCGAAAAACTGGCTTCCGTGGCTGCCGAATCGACACGCAGCTTTGGCCGATGCACTTCCAGCCACAACCGCTTAGGACATTGCCGAAATGAGATTAGCTTGGAT
>JAVHQJ010000300.1:0-1718 GCA_036171075.1 Sideroxydans sp.
CTTTCCGCTGTTATATAAATTATCTAGGTTTTTGCTAATGCTAGAAGTGCGATTTACAAAAAACTCCAAAAGCATTTCTGAGAGCAGCTTAGGAATTATGTCGTCAACCAATTTCAGGTTGTACGCCATAGTGTCTTTTTCAACTTTACTAAACTTCAATTCTCCACCGAGGGCATAAATTCTTTTAATACGGTTGATTAGCTTTGTCCCCGTATTGATTGCATTTATCTCGTCAAAGTATTTTGCATCCAGTCCAGTTACTGAAAATATGACATTCGTATTTCCAGAGGCATTCAGCAATGTTGGCTTACTCCCTAAATATGACTTGATACCAAAACCGTCATTGACCGCAGTAAGACCTGGAGTGTTGAAATCCAACACCATATCTGCTTTCTGGTTGCTATTGCCCCCTTTGATTATCGAGATACCTAGCTTATTTTGGATTAAATCAAACTCAGGAACGGCGAATGTCGCACTTCCACTTTCAATTCGCTTTGCCAGAATGCTTATCGAATCTTCATTGATAAAGTCTGAAACCTGAACTGTAGTTTCTTTATTCGTTATTTTGTTTTTTACGACGACAGTATCGTCATCACCAAGAAAGCATTCGTCCTTAATGTTTAATGTCGATACTTTGGTTACATGAAGGGTGGTGCTATTCGGCGTTGTATTCAAGTGTTTATCTGCTAAGACCAATTTCTTATCTTTGATAGTCTTCATGAAGCAATAAAGCTCAGTCCATTCCCCTTTATTTTTATTCTTACTCATTTCGTCGTCTTCCTTCTCTAATGTTTGCATGTGCTCAACAAGTGCTTTTGCACACTCTCTAATGGCGTCAATCGCTACACTATTGCCCAACTGCTTCATTGCTTGAGTTGCTGGAACTGGAAAATGAAAATCGTTCGGGAATCCCTGCATTATCTTTGCTTGTTCAGGCATAACCTTTCTAACTTTGCCGTCTACCAAATATGAATCCCAATTTCTCCTGTCGTCAATGGGAGAACCTCTGCCTCCAACTCTCAGAGTGAATCCAATCTCTCTTGAACACTTTCCACCCCAAACATCTGACATGTTCATTTTGAGGGGTATCTTTGGTGGGAAGTTGAAGCCTTTAAGTATTCCCTCGTCTCTAAAGCCAATCATGAATGCACGAGGTCGTAATTGCGGTAATCCATATTCAGACGCTTGAACGACTTTGAAATAAAAACTGTATCCAAGCTCGTCTTCAAGAATTTCGCGAATCACACGAAATGTATTGCCATTGTCATGGTTTACGATACCTCGGACATTCTCAAGGAAGAATGCTTTAGGCCTTTTGGCTTCTAAGATTTCAACGATATTGAAGAATAGATTGCCTCGCTCTGACTTATGAGTGTCGTCAAATCCTCTTTTATGACCCGCTTGACTGAATGGCTGGCAAGGGAAGCCAGCACAGAGAATGTCGAAATCAGGAATCTCACTTGGGGAAATGCTACGGATATCGTCATTAAACATATCCTGCTCAAAAAGCTCGGGACTTATCTTTTCAAGGTTGTGTTGGTATGTTTTTCTGGCGAATGGGTCAATTTCAGAGGCAAAAACACATTCTCCACCTAATGAATGTAAAGCATGGTGAAACCCCCCAATCCCTGCAAAGAGGTCGATAAAAGTAAATTTGCTCAATTGACCTTCCCCCGGTTTTTCGTCTTCCAAGAAGTGAGCTTCATGCTACCAGTTTT
>JAVHQJ010000301.1:0-1718 GCA_036171075.1 Sideroxydans sp.
GGGGCGGCATTCTGCGTGCTGGCTGGTTTAGGTCTTCTATGGCGGCCAGCAAAATAAACGTTGCTTAAGGGAATCTCTAAAAATTCAAATTTTGTCATACCGGCGGAAGTCGGTATCCAGCTTGGAAAATAGCGTTCCTTGCGTAGCAAGGGCAAAGCCCCTTTTAATACACCCACTGGACACCAGCCTGACCGAAGGTCAGTTTATCTTGAGCCTGTCGAAGGACGGGAATGACGACTTAATCAGCCCCCTTTAACGGCTTCGATTCAACCTCGGATCGAACGCATCCCGCACCGCATCCGCAAACAAGTTTGCCGCTAGCACCAACACCAGCATAAAGCTGAAGGCTGCGGCCAGCGCCCACCACACCATCGGCTCGCGTCCCATCTCTAATCGTGCGCCATTGATCATGGTGCCGAACGAGATCATCGAAGGATCGACACCCACGCCCACGTAGGACAACACCGCTTCAGCCAACACCAACGCCGAGAAATCCATCACTAGCGCGATGAGGATGATGTGCATGACATTAGGCATGATGTGGCGCGTGAGGATGCGCATGGATGACACACCGAAAGATTGTGCCGCTTGGATGTATTCCATCTCGCGCAATTTCAGCGTCTCACCGCGCAGCAGTCGGCACAGCCCTGTCCAACTGGTCAGCCCCAAAATCAAGCACAACGCCACCAGCCGCATATCCGCGCGTGCCGCCGAGGTCTCGAACCATTCAGGATGTGTGTCGATGGTGACTTGCATCATCAATACCGCCGCCGCGATGAGTAGCACGCTGGGGATGGAACTCAACACGGTATAGAGGTACTGGATGACATCGTCCACCCAGCCACGGAAGTAACCCGCCGCCACACCCAAGAACAAAGCCAATGGCAAGGTCACCAGCGTCGTCACCGTGCCGATAATGAGGCCAGTGCGGATGCTCTTCAGAGAGAGGTACAACACATCCGCCCCGACCTTGTCCGTACCCAACACATGATAGGCAGTGGATAGATTGGCGATAGCGCCGATGAACGTGGCAATGGCAAGAATAGCAATCAACAACGAGCGACTGCACCATCCCCTCTCACGCAGGCGGGAGAGGGTTAGGGAGAGGGACTTGGAAGGCGAATCACTTTCTGTAATTCCCTGTCTCGATTGACCGCCCTCTCCCTGAATCCCTCTCCCGCCTGCGGGAGAGGGAAACAAGGCCAGCCACATCCAACATGTCACTAGGCCAAACAACAACCCAATCAATCCGCCAACCACCGCTCGCTTTGCGATATCGCCATCACGTGCCGCCTCATCCGCCAGATGCGCCCCGCCAAAGCGCAACCTCGGATACTCGCGCACGATGTTGCCCTGCGCATCCGTCATGCTTTCTTTGGCATACAGCGCCAGCGCGAACGGTGCGGAATAGGTCTTCTCGGTGTGGGTGCGTAATGGCTCGACCACCTTGTCGAACACACTCAACACCTCAGGTGAATACACTTTCTCGCCGTTGTTCGATTGCGGCAGTGCGAAACGGAAGTGCAGCGTATCGAGCAAACCCACCAACAAGAACAAGGACAACACCAAGAGCGACACCATCGCCATGCTGCTCTGCGCCACGCGACGCCACGGCAACAACAGATGCTCACGTTTGCGCACATACACCGTACCGATGATGCCCGCCGCGATGAGCAAGAACACCAAGGCATCGCTCCACAGGATGACGGGGATGAAGT
>JAVHQJ010000302.1:0-8229 GCA_036171075.1 Sideroxydans sp.
TCATGCCGCGCTCTTCGTTCGGCACGTTGCGCAATTCGAAACGCGCGCCCTTGCCGCCGCCATGCACCAGCTCTGGCAATGCGTTAGAGATACCGCCCGCGCCTACGTCGTGAATGCTCAAGATAGGATTGTTGTCGCCCAGTTGCCAGCAGCGGTCGATGACTTCCTGCGCGCGACGTTGCATCTCTGGGTTGCCACGTTGCACGGAATCGAAGTCGAGGTTCTCTGCGTTGGCGCCGGTATCCATGCTGGATGCCGCACCGCCGCCCAGACCGATGAGCATGCCGGGGCCGCCCAATTGGATGAGCAACGCGCCTTCTGGCAGATCGTGTTTGTGCGTGTGTTCCGCTTTGATGCTGCCCAGACCGCCCGCCAACATGATGGGCTTGTGATAGCCGCGCACTTCGCCGTTGACCTTCTCTTCAAAGGTGCGGAAATAGCCAGTGAGGTTAGGACGACCGAATTCGTTGTTGAACGCGGCACCGCCGAGTGGGCCGTCGATCATGATCTGCAACGGGGTAGCGATACGACCCGGCTTGCCATAAGTAGAGCTCTCTCTGACAGCCTCACCCTCTCCCCCAGCCCCTCTCCCACGAGTGTGAGAGGGGAGCGTCCCCTCGCCCGCTTGCGGGAGAGGGCTAGGGAGAGGGTTGTATTGCTCCCACGGCTGAATAAATCCGGGAATGTTCAAGTTGGAAACGGAGAACCCGGTCAGACCCGCCTTCGGTTTGGAGCCCGTACCCGTTGCGCCTTCGTCGCGAATCTCGCCGCCGCTACCAGTGGCCGCACCGGCGAATGGCGCGATGGCGGTTGGGTGGTTGTGCGTCTCCACCTTCATCAGGATGTGGGTCAGCTCTTTGCTGAATTCGTATGCCCCGCCGGCGCGTGGGTAGAAGCGCTCGATCTCTGCGCCTTCGATGACGGATGAGTTATCAGAGTAGGCAACAACTGTGCCTTTGGGATGCAACTTGTGTGTGTTGCGAATCATGCCGAACAGCGAGATGGCTTGTGCTTCGTCGTCGATGATCCAATCTGCGTTGAAAATCTTGTGGCGGCAGTGTTCGGAGTTGGCCTGCGCGAACATCATCAGCTCTACGTCGGTGGGGTTGCGTCCGAGCTTGGTGAAGTTCTCGACGAGGTATTCAATTTCATCTGTTGAAAGCGCCAATCCAAGTTCGCGATTCGCCCCTTCCAATGCAGCATTGCCGCCCTTGAGAATGTCCACGCGGGACAGTGGTTGCGGTGTGCCGTGTTTGAATACCTTGTCTTCGATACCAGTAGCGTCGGCAATCACAGACTCCGTCATGCGGTCATGCAGTAGTGGCAGCACAGCTTGTTTTTCTGCGTCAGTGAGTGGCTTGCCGCTCTTGGATTTGAGATAAAACATCACGCCGCGTTCAATGCGTTTCACTTGCGGCAAGGCGCAGTGCTTCGCAATGTCAGTCGCTTTAGACGACCACGGCGATATTGTGCCGAGGCGCGGGATAACCAAGATGCTGTACGTTTGATGAGCCACTTCGGGTGCACCAGCCCCGCTATCCAAACTCAACAAACGATTGAGCAGCGCATGTTCTTTAGCCGCCAGTTCGGAAGCCAGTTCGGTGAAATAAATATGGCGCGTGTCTTCGAGAGTGACGCCAGATTTCGTGGCGTTGAGCGCGCTGCGCAGCTTGTCGAGACGGAAGGCGGAAAGGGCAGATTTACCAATCGAGGTGAGGTGCATAACTCAGTCACTTTAGGGCAATTAGAACGGGCGCAGATTATAATGCAGCGCAACCCTACCCACTCACGGAAAACGTCATGGCTCGCCCACTCACCACCACACTCACCCAAAAACAAATTGCCGCCTTCCTCAAACCCCGCCCTGCCGATAGCCACAAAGGCATGTTTGGCACGGTCACCGTCATCGGCGGCGCAAACGGCATGGTAGGCGCGGCCTTACTGGCTGGACGCGCTGCACTCAAAATGGGTGCGGGCAGTGTGCATGTGGGGCTGTTGGCGGATAACGCGCCCAGTGTGGATGTGAATATGCCGGAATTGATGATTCATTCGGCGGCAGATGCTTTGCAGCCACTCTCTTACAAAGAGAAGGCGACCGCCGAGAATGCTGGGAGCGTACAGAATCAGGGCAAGGTACTCGTCGTCGGCTGCGGTCTGGGGCAAAGTCTCGCCGCACAAAAGCTACTCTACGATGCTATCCAGCTCGACATCCCGTTGGTACTCGATGCCGATGCGCTCAACCTCATTGCTTTACGTCCTGACTTACGCAGCATGTTGCACGCACGCAAAGTTGCCACCGTATTTACCCCTCACCCGGGTGAGGCGGCGCGTTTATTGGCGTGCAGCATCGAAGACGTACAAAAAGATAGGCCGCGCGCGACGTTAAGTTTAATCACTAAATTGAGCGGCAGCGTGGTGCTAAAAGGCGCTCAAAGCGTATGCGCCACACGCAGCGGCAAGTTACACCTCAATCCAACAGGCAACGCCGGCATGAGTAGCGCGGGCATGGGCGATGTGTTAAGCGGCATGATTGGTGCCTTCCTCGCACAGGGTTTGAATGCAGATGAAGCCATGTTGCTGGCGGTGTATTTGCACGGCGCAGCGGGCGATGCGTTAGCCAAACAAAACGCGACGCTGGGCATGAGCGCCACCGAAGTCACCGAATGGGCGCGTTGGTTGTTGAACCAGATCGCCCCCCACTAACCTTTCATCACAAGACAATGAGCTTCCATATCGACATCAGCGAAGAGGCGGGCGTCCGCTATCTTCATTTCGGCACACTGTGGATTCAGGGCGCGATGCGCATCGCACGTCCGTGGAGTTTGGAATTGGAATACACCAAAGAAATGATGGCGAGCCTGCTGTTACGCGACGACAAACACTTCCCGCGCAAGGTGCTGCTCATCGGTCTCGGATGTGCATCACTCACCAAATTCATCTATCGTAACCTGCCGCTAGCGCACATCACCGTGGTGGAGATCGAGCCGCTGGTAGTGCAAGCGGCGAAGACTTATTTCAAATTGCCCGAGGACGACAAACGCATCCACATGGTGATCGACGACGGTGCAAAGTTCGTGAGGGAGACAAGCAAGAAGTTCGATCTCATTTTGGTGGATGGCTTCAACGAACGCGCCCATCCAGGTGATTTAAACACGCTGCCCTTCTATCAAATGTGTCGCAATTGCCTGACCGATCAGGGGGTATTGGGGGTGAACCTCATCGGCTTAAAACGCGGCGTGCTAGGCAGCTTTGCCTATATCGCGCAAGCCTTTGATGACCGCGCGCTGATGTTTCCTTCGTGCGATAGTGGCAACGTGATTGCATTTGCCACGGCAGGCGATGAAATTAATATCCACCTAGAAGACATGCGAGAAAGCGCCGTCGCACTCAAAGAAAAAACTGGATTAAACCTGTTACCCACCGTCACACGACTGATGCAAGCGCAAACGTGTCATGGCGACATTTTGAAGATTTAGCAAAAACTCAATAAGAATGCGGCTCTTACGTGTAAAATCCGCGCCATGAGCAGGGCGAAGTCGGAAATCAACCTTATTTTCCACTCCCCTTCCCAAACATTTGAATGTTAATTTTGAAAGGTAGTGCATCATGGCAACAGCAAAAACACCCGCAGCAACCCCTAAAAAACCCGCCGCAAAAGTAGCCCAAACAAGCACCGTTAAAAAAGTGGCTACGGCTACCGTAGAACAGAAAGTCGCCGCACCTAAAGTGACCGCTAAAGCCACGCCTGCCAAGGCTGCCGGCACACCAAAAGTCGAGGCGAAACCCGCTGTGAAGAAAGCAATAACGAAGGAATCATCATCCACACCAAGTGCGGAAGAACGCTATCGTATGGTGCAAGATGCCGCTTACTATTTGGCTGAAAAGAACCACTTCAAAGGCGGTGCCATGAATTATTGGGTTGCCGCAGAACGCGAAATCAACGAATTTTTATCGGGCAAGTAATTTCACCCAGCTGACCAGCAACCCCGCTGGTCAGCTTCCTGTTACACCAAATTCCACTGCGTAACTCACATAAGTGAGCTGCAATTTCTCTGCGTTAATAATCGCCAGGAGTACTTCCGCCTGTGCCGCTGTCACGACGAATTCCACTTGAACAGGCAACTCGCCGCCCAATTCAAAAAATAGTTCTGAATGTAAATGCCGGTGTTTGCCAAAACCTGCAATAGCACGGAACACAGAACCACCCGGAAAGCCCAGTTGTTTAGCCTGCTCTAGTATCCATTCGGAGAGCAGTTTGCTGTGGTGACGTTGATTTTCAGTCACGTAAAATTTCAGATAGATGCCTTGCATATCAGCCCCCTGACTGCAACCACTTAAAAGTTTGAATACCCAACACAGTCATCAATAAAGAGCCGCCTAAATGCGCCGCGATGAGGGCACTGCCCCATGCGTATTGGCCGCGCATTAAGAGAGTGACGGTCTCTGCCGAGAAGGAGGAAAAGGTAGTCAGCCCACCTAAAAATCCAGTGATGATGAACAAGCGCCATTCGGGCGAGAGGCTGGGATTGTGTATAAAAAATGCAATTGCCAATCCAACCAAATAACCACCCAGCAAGTTAGCGGCGAGTGTTCCCAGCGGCAACTCTGCCACGCTGGAATTGAGCCACAAACCCAGCCCCCAGCGAAGCCACGCGCCCAATGCAGCACCCAACCCTATTGCGATTAAGGCATAAACAGTCATCGTGTGTCAGCGTTAAGAAAGTTCTGATGAAGTCCGAAAGCCATGGTTCAATAAGTTTCCCATTCGTCCCGAGTGCCGCGCTTGCGCGGTGTATCGAGGGCGCGAACGGGAAACACTCACCACGAACGGACTTAATCAGACCTTACTTAAACGACTTCGCCCCATAAATCATGCTCGTCCGAATCGGTGATTTTAACCATCACAAATTCCCCCACTTCTAATTGCGTATCGTCGATATACACCACACCGTCAATCTCGGGCGCATCCGCACCCGTGCGGCCAATCGAGCCATCGTCATCCACATCATCAATCAACACTTTAAGCACTTTGCCCACTTTAGTGGCTAATTTTTCGGCGCTAATTTCTTCTTGCAAATACATCAAGCGTGCCAACCTGTCTTCTTGCTCTTCGGGGTCAATGTGCTCGCCTAAATCATTTGCTTCCGCGCCTTCGACAGGGGAGTATTTGAATGCACCTACGCGATCCAAACGCGCGGCTTCAATGAAGTCGAGCAGTTCTTCAAACTCTTCCTCCGTCTCGCCGGGGAAGCCGACGATGAAGGTGCTGCGTATGACCAGATCGGGGCAAATCTCGCGCCACCCTTGGATGCGCTTGAGCATATTCTCGCTACTGGCAGGGCGACGCATGGCTTTAAGAATGCGCGCATTCGCATGTTGAAACGGGATGTCAAGGTAAGGCAGTATCTTGCCCTCCGCCATCAGTGGGATGGCTTCATCCACGCTCTCATAGGGATAGACGTAATGCAGGCGCGTCCACACGCCCAAGCTACCGAGTGCGGCAGCCAAATCAGTCATGCGCGTCTTGAGCGGACGACCATTCCAAAAGCCTGTGCGGTATTTCACATCCACGCCATAAGCCGAAGTGTCTTGCGAGATGACTAACAATTCTTTCACGCCGGACTCAACCAACTTTTCAGCTTCGGCCATCACCTCATGCACAGGTCGGCTCACCAAGTCGCCGCGCAAGGAAGGAATGATGCAAAAGGTGCAACGGTGATTACAGCCCTCTGAAATTTTCAGATACGCAAAATGTTGCGGTGTAAGGCGTATGCCTTGTGGCGGGACTAAATCAACATAGGGGTCATGCAATTTTGGCAGATGCAAATGCACCGCATCCATCACCGCTTCCGTCTCATGCGGGCCAGTAACAGCAAGCACCTTGGGATGGGTCTGCTGCACGATGTCGCCCTTCGCTCCCAAGCAACCAGTCACAATAACTTTGCCATTTTCTTGCAAGGCTTCGCCAATCGCTTCGAGTGATTCCGCAACCGCACTATCAATAAATCCGCAGGTATTCACCACCACCAAATCAGCATCTTCATAGCTTGGGGTAATTTCGTAACCCTCTGCACGCATACGGGTCAGGATGTGTTCCGAATCCACTGTTGCTTTGGGGCAACCGAGGGATACGAAACCAATTTTGGGGGATGCTTTACTCATCATGCTTTCCTTTGTTTATTCATGCCGTTCAGGCCTTGTTTTGCGCAGTGCTTTTAGCGTACTTGTCCCAGCAACATCGAAACACCGCCAAATAACGCCACTCGGTGAGCGGCGCTGCTGATCCCTGCCGAGAGACCCGCATCGAATACGATCTTGTTGCTCAAGGCATAGCTGCTGGCAACCAGCCATTGATTCGTTGGCGCGAAACCTTTGCGCGTCGTGCCCGATAACTCGACCATCACGCCCCACTGGTCATCTATTGGGCGAAACACCGTCCCCGACCAGCCATACTGATACGCACTCTCATTCGCCAACGCATCGCCTAGTTTAGCGACGTTCATATTCACGTCGAGCGTATGACCACGGAGATTGCGACTGTAGATGCCGTTCAGCACGAAGTCACGCTTGCCACTGCCCAAACCCGTCGCTGCGGTCGGCGCTTTGAAACCATATTCACAACCGAGCGCGGCATCGTCGTTCAGCACGAAGCGGTGTTTCAACAACAGCAGCGTGTCGCCCACACCGGATACACGATTGGCATTGGCATCCGTTTGCGAGGCGTAAGCGTCACCGCCGATGAGCACACCGAAGTCCTGCGTAAAAGCCAACTTGGTGAGATACAACAGACTTTGCTGTTTAGAACCGTCTTTGTTGTCTTGCGTGATGAAACCCGTCTCCAGTTCAAACCACCCCCGCGCAGACAATCCTGCCGAGTTGGTCACCGTAGGACGATAAGGCGTGACGCTGACTTCTTCCGCGAATACGGGCGTCACCATCCCTAGCACCGCACCCAAAAGGAATGTTCGTTTCATACCAACCCGCCCATCACCACACTGACCAAAGCAATGGTCGAAATCCCCGCGCAGATTAGCAGCACCTGCTGCACGGTATCGCGCATTTGCGTGCGTTTATGCAACCCCGGAATTAAGTCTGCGACGGCGACATAAATCATGCTAGAAGCCGCTAACGCCAACAACGTCGGCACCAGCGCCTGCATCTTTTGCAGTACGAAAAAGCCCAATACCCCGCCTAGCAAAGTCGCAAAACTGGAAATGAGATTCACTCGAAATGCACTCATTTTGCTGTACCCCGAATGTAGCAGGATGGCGAAGTCGCCGACCTCTTGCGGTATCTCGTGCGCGATGATGGCCAGCGCGGTGACGATGCCCAGATTCACATCAACCAAAAAAGCCGCCGCGATAATGATGCCGTCCACAAAGTTGTGAAAGGTATCACCCACGATGACCATTGTGCCGCTGCGTCCGTGGTCGTGCGGCGTGTGTTCGTGTGGCTCATGCGCCTCACAATGGTCGTGGTGACAGTGCCGCCAAATGAGGACTTTTTCCAGCGTGAAGAACAACAAGATACCCAACAGCACTGTGGCACTCACCGTCGCCGCATTCGGTGCAAGCTCAATCGCCTCGGGCAGGATGTCCAAAAACACCGCGCCCAACAACGCGCCGATGGCATAGCTCACCAGCGCATTCAGATATTTTGCGCGCGCGTTGAGCGCGAACAGCGCCGCCGCAATCACGCTCAAAATGCCGCCCAAAAAACTGGCGAGGATGATCCAAGAAAGTATTGTCATGTCAGGTGTAAAACTTTAAGGGCGCGCATTGTAACTTATGCACCAGCCACGATGCTGGGGTAAGGGTGAGGGGCACACCAGCTGAATCGTTATATCGAAGTGGCTAGATTGATGGCGGGAGGGGATGTCGTAATGCAAGACTTGACCCCATTTTTCCGACATGACCCCATTTTTCCGACAGCCATCAGCCCGCTGGAACGGGGCTCGAGCGGTGACGGCGCTCGCCTGCTGAATTTCCTGATGCTCGAATTGGACTTTTCCCTGCCCGAGGCAAGATCGAAGGAAGTCTTCATGCTGTTGCACCATCGTTGCTCCATATATGATCGGATCAATACCTATGGAGCAAACGGAGAAGATTTTCTTGTCTTTGGATATCGGCGATATTTATGAAACGACACGCCTATCATCTTGCGAAAAACCTCGCACAGCCCCACCTCTGCGCTTGACATACCCCCCCCCCCGTCGCATTAAAGTTCGCC
>JAVHQJ010000303.1:0-1712 GCA_036171075.1 Sideroxydans sp.
GGATGGGTCAAAATTCAATGCAATTGGTGGGTCAGATTTAAACGCAATTCAACAGTTTAGGACATTGGGCACAGATTAAATCTGTTACAGACGCTTCAAATAACGAACCTGAATCAGAAGAGGCGGCAGCATGAAGTATCTTGAGAGCATCAAACTTGTGCAGTTTTTTCTGTTCGAAAAACAGGAGATCAGACTTCAAGAGATCACAGGGATCTTCGGCCCAAATGCTAGTGGCAAGAGTTCCTTGGTAGATGCGGTTCAAATCGCCATGTTTGGCGCCCACGGCCGTCTAGTAAGTCTAAATGCTCAAGCCGATGAGAGAACTACGACCAGAACTATCCGTTCTTATTGTCTAGGCATGCACGATGAGACTAAGCGAGCTCGCGATAATGCGACAACGTACATCACGTTGGTCTGGCGCGACACAGTGACCAAAGAACCATTGTCTATGGGTGTCTGCCTTTATGCGTCTGTTGATACAGAAGGGCATGAAGTACGTGGCCATTACATCCTTCCCGGTGTAGAGCTGGCGATGCATGACCATCTTGAAACGGTAAACAATCAGGAGCGTCCACGGGCGTGGGAGACATTCCGTCATGAACTGATCGAACGATCGAAAGTGTCGGGTGAAGATCCTTTCTTTGCAACTTCTGAAAAATACATCCAAGCAGTTCTGTTCGCGCTACGCGGTTCAGGGGGAGCTCCAGCTTTTGAAGCATTCAAGAGTGCGTTCAGATTCGCACTAAGGATGCGATTTGATAAGTCGGTTGATCACATCGTCAGACAAGATGTACTTGAGGCTCGCCCAACCAATATCCAGAAATTCAAAGAAGTCACCGAATCGTTCCGCAGGCTTGCTCAAATGGTTGCGCAGGTGAAAGCTAAGATCGAGGATGGTGAGCGTGTTGAAAAAGAATTCGCTAAAGCAGCCGAATCATCTATGCGCAAAATCACTTGGAGTGGCTTGTCCAGCTTGGTAGAGCGTGAGGTCGCATCTGAGGAAATGAATCGGGCGACGGAGGATAAGCAAACTGTTGAGCAAGTTCTAATTTCATTAAACGATGAATATGCCACGGCGAGTAAATCTTTCCAGCACGCAGAGAGCGAAGAGAAGCTGAACCGTGATCTGCGCACGAGCCATGCTGCGCATAAAGAACATGGCGCACTGATTGGTGATATCAATAAAGCCACAGAAGTAGATGTTAAAAAGTCTTCTGATATCAGTAGCAGCTTGAAATTAATTCGACGCTCATTAAGTGATGCGGCGAAGTCAGTTCATTTATCAAGCAATGCTCAAGAACTAGATTCAATCGTCAAGACGATTGAATCTGTTTTGCCGGAATCGAATGAGTTAAGCAAAGAGAAACTCTCCTCCGTATTGAAGCCGACAATTAAGGAAGCCAGTCGCGCCGTGAGCGAACTGTTCAATGCAGGCATGAACATTTCTCGTTTATTGCTAGAAGCGGAAAGTTCTCTAAAAGCAAGTGAAGGGGATTTGCTACGTGTTAAGGATGGACGTTCCATATTAAGCCGCGAAACAGAGAGCTTGCTTGCGGAGCTCAGAAATAACGGGGTGAGACCAACGCCGGTTTGCGATTTAGTCAGGATCACTGACCCAGCATGGCAACCTATCATTGAGGCATACCTAGGTCGCAATCTTATGGTGGACCCATCCGTCAAGACAGAAATCAGTCTAGTTTAAGCTGGTCTGT
>JAVHQJ010000304.1:0-1707 GCA_036171075.1 Sideroxydans sp.
CCGTTGAAACTGTCGAATAAGTGGGCGAATCTAATTTAAAGACAAGGGGTTTTACGAGCAAGAGGACCCTATGGCAAAATTCAAACCATGCAATGAAGATCAGTTGGTCATGCTCCCGATTTCCCTCCAGGACCAGCTTGTCCCGGGTACGCTCGAACACACCATCAGTGAATTAGTCAACAAGCATATCGACCTGTCGGTGTTCGATGCGCGCTACAACAACGACGAGACCGGTGCCACAGCCATCCATCCCAAAATCCTACTCAAAGTAATTCTGCTTGCCTATGCCAGGGGGATGATCAGTTCGCGACAGATCGAACGCGCCTGTCAGGAAAACATTATCTTCATTGCCCTCTCTTACGGTTCCGCCCCCGACCACAGCACGATTGCTTCATTTATATCTTCGATGCAAAGCGAGATCCAGACCCTCTTCAGCAATATTCTCCTGGTCTGTGAGGAACTGGGTCTCCTCGAAGGCACGCACTTCAGCCTCGATGGGGCGAAACTCTCCGCGAATGTCTCCAAAGAATGGAGCGGCACAATCGAAGAGCTCAAACACAAACGCGATAAGTTGCAGGAAAAACTACAGCGCGTGATTGCCGAACATGCACAGGCTGACAAATTGCCTGAGGTGGTTGTGGAGCGCCAAAAGAAACGCGAACGACGCTTCCAGTTGCAAGTCGAGCGACTCAATGAATTTCTAAAGGATCGGGAACCCAAGCGCGGCAGCGATGACAAAGAGATCCAAAGTAATGCGGTAGATAATGAATCGGTCAAGATGCCCTCCTCGCACGGCGTCGTTCAGGGATATAACGCGCAAGCACTGGTCGATTCGAAACATCAGGTCATTCTCGCAGCAGAGGCATTCGCCAGCCAGGATCACGAAAACCTCAAGCCGATGCTGGAGGGTGCAAAAAAAAACGTCGCCGCCATCGGAAAAGATGAAACCTATTTTCAAGGAAAGCAACTCACCGCCGACAGCAACTATCATTCGCTCAACAGTCTGACGGTCTGCAAGGATGAAAAGATCGACGCGTACATCCCCGACATCCAATTCCGCAAACGCGATCCGCGCTTTGCCGAGCAAGAGCGTTTCAAGGATGCCGTCCACGACAGGCAGCGACCTGACGCCAAGCCAAGTCCCTTCACCGCCGCTGACTTCTCTTTTAATGCGAGCAAGCAGGTATATCTCTGCCCGCAAGGAAAAGAACTGACCTGTCATGCGCACAATCAGGTCAACCGCTATCGAACCTATGATGTCTATCACGCCCGCGCACAAGATTGCGCCGCCTGCCCGGTGAGGACGCGCTGTTTGAGCAAGGAGGATACTTCGCGCAGGTATCTTTCCATTCAGGTGGCTGACCAGCTGCCAAACCTCATCGACGAGATGAAGGCAAAGATCGATACCGAACTGGGCAAGCGCATCTATGCCAGGCGGCTGGCCATTGTCGAGCCGGTCTTTGCCAACATCTGTGTGCATAAACACATGAACCGCTTCACCTTACGCTCCAAATCCAAAGTGGATGTACAATGGAGATTGTTCGCTCTGGTTCACAATATCGGCAAAATCCACATCTTTGGGGCATTACTCTAGACCCATTCAAGCCCATCGACCCTTCCAACCGCGTTCAGTGGGAGAAATCGGGCACATGAGCAACCATCGGCCTTGCGCTCCGTCTGAAAAATAGGTTTTTCGACAGTCTCGTT
>JAVHQJ010000305.1:0-8142 GCA_036171075.1 Sideroxydans sp.
GCTTTTTGCTGCTTTCTTGAACGCCTCGGCGTCGAAGAGGTGCGCATTATAGAGACTAAAATCTTTCTGTCAACTTTAATTCCGACTTTCTTTTTTATCCCTGCCATCTCGGAATGAGCGACTTATATAGCAATCGCAATTGAGGTTTTATCCTCATTTCAATCCCGTTACAGCGGAGAGGCGCGCATTATAGGGAGCAAAAAATTTACGTCAAGGCGTTATGCAAATAATTTTTCAAATCGCCCCATACTCCTTATAACGATAGCTAAACGTACAATGCGCATCTCGAAAATACTTGCGGCAATGCATCGTGAAACTGATATTAGGTATCGAATCTTCCTGTGATGAAACAGGCATCGCGCTCTATCACACGGAGCGCGGATTACTCGCGCACACACTGCATAGTCAGATTGCTTTACATAATGAATATGGCGGCGTGGTTCCCGAGCTCGCGTCGCGTGACCACGTGCGTTACGCCACCCCGCTTATTCGCTCCGCACTATCTAAAGCACATTGCGCACTTGATGATGTGGATGCTATTGCCTACACACAGGGCCCAGGCTTGTCGGGGGCATTACTCGTCGGATCGAGTGTCGCCTGTGCACTCGCCTATACATTAGGCTTGCCGACCATTGGAGTGCATCACCTAGAAGGACATCTACTTTCCCCTTTGTTATCCAATCCCAAGCCAACCTTTCCCTTTGTTGCTTTGCTTGTTTCAGGCGGACACACCCAGCTGATGCGCGTGGATGGCGTGGGACGTTATGCCTTATTAGGCGAATCCATTGATGATGCGGCAGGCGAAGCATTCGACAAGAGCGCCAAATTGTTAGGGCTGGAATATCCAGGCGGGGCATTGCTCGCAAAACTAGCGCTTGGCGGAATAGCGGGGCGCTTCAAGCTACCGCGCCCCATGTTGCACAGTGGTGATCTTGATTTTAGTTTCAGCGGATTAAAGACCGCCGTCCTAACGCTCACCCAGCAACACGAATTAGATGATCAAACAAGAGCGGACATTGCCCTTGCGGCACAAGAAGCCATTGTGGATGTGCTTGCGCAAAAAGCGATCACTGCATTAGGACAAACAGGGCTAAATCAGTTGGTCATTGCGGGGGGGGTCGGAGCGAATAAGCTGTTACGCGAACGCCTGCACCATGACATCAGCAAACGCGGCGGCACGGTGTTTTACCCTGATTTGGAATTTTGCACCGACAACGGCGCGATGATTGCCTTCGCAGGCGCGATGCGTTTGCAGCATCAACAAGCGCAGCGCGACTATCGCTTCAATGTGAAGCCGCGCTGGGATTTGCAGGAATTGAATTACGCGGATTGAGCTTCTTCTTTTTTCTTGCTGCCAATCTTGCTTTCCTTGCCCGTCATCAAATTCTGGATATTGCTCTTGTGACGCCAGATCAGCAGCATGGACATGATTGCCGTCGCCAACACCAGCTCGGGACGCAATTGGAACAACATCGCATAGATAGGAGCCGCGATTGCCGCCACCAAAGCGGACAGCGAGGAATAACGGAACACGACCGCCATCAACAACCAAGTCCCCAATACAGCCAACCCCATCCAACCGCTCAATGCCAGCAACACGCCTAAAGCGGTTGCCACGCCTTTGCCGCCCTGAAACTTGAGGAAGATAGGGAATACATGCCCAAGGAACACCGCCAACGCCACCAAAGCGACCATCAATAGACCATCACCATCGTGAGGTGCGAACTTAATGGCGAGGAACACCGCCAGCCAGCCTTTAGCTGCATCGCCCAAAAGTGTCAGTACTGCCGCCGCCTTCTTGCCGCTGCGCAACACATTCGTCGCCCCTGGATTGCCAGAACCATAGGTGCGCGGATCAGCGAGGCCAAACGCCTTGCTCATCAACACTGCGAACGAGACCGAGCCCAATAGATAGGCACACACAACAAAGATAAGAGTCATCATCTGGATTACCTTAAAATGCGAAAGCGCGGCATTCTACTTGAATGCGTTATCACTACCAAACAGCCAAAGCCACCTCGATATGGACATCATCTTCATCCGCGAACTCAAAGTCGTTACCCTCATCGGCATCTATGAACGCGAGAAACGCGTCCCGCAGACACTCCAACTCGATTTGGAGATCGCTCTACCCAACAGCCGCGCCTGCCAAAGTGACGATATCAACGACGCGCTGGACTATGCACAGGTCGCCCAACATATACAGAGCGTATTAAGTGAAGGTCACTTTTCTTTACTGGAAGCCCTTGCCGAACACATTGCTCAAATCATTCTCAAAGACTTCAATGCCCCTTGGGTCAAAGTCAGCGTCGCCAAGCTGCAAGCCATCCGCAGTTGCAAAATGGTTGGCATTAGCATCGAACGCGGACAAATCAAGTAGACATTTTTGAAAGATTTGCCCAACCCCCTCTTTTTATGGATAATGCGCGCCCTTATAGGTATCCGTGCGCGTACAACCGCCGCGCCCAATTTTAGTTAGGAGCACAAAATGAAAGCCAACATTCACCCCGCATACAATGATGTCGCCGTTACTTGCAGCTGCGGCAACAAGTTCACCACTCGCTCTACATTGGGCAAACCCGCACTACATGTTGAAGTGTGTTCCGAGTGCCACCCGTTCTACACAGGTACACAAAAGATTGTTGATACGGCTGGCCGTATTGAGAAATTCAACAACAAGTACAAGACTGGCGCTAAAGCAGCAGCTTAAGGCTTGGGAAATAAGTATTAAGATTAAAGGCAGCGTTGGCTGCCTTTTTCTTTTGTAGATTGATACCTATTAAGACATCGAGCTAAATGTACGCTTACTACACCCAAATGAAAGAACCTGAAATCACGTCACTCAAGGCGTGGTTGATGTTTTTTTTATGTGCTGTTTGGGTGTTCACAGGCTTGGTGGGGCACGATCCGTGGAAGCCTGATGAGGCTTACAGCTTTGGTCTGATTTACCACTTCATTCAAAGCGGCGATTGGCTAGTTCCTACGCTGGCCGGCGAAGCCTATCTGGATAAGCCGCCACTGTATTATTGGACGGCTGCACTTCTCGCAAAATTATTTGCACCCTTACTGCCCTTACACGATGGCGCACGCCTCGCTTCTGGTTTTTACACCGCACTCACTCTGTTATTCGCAGGCTTAACGGGGCGCGAGCTGTTTGGCAATAATCGTGGATGGCCTGCCGCGATTTTGCTAATTGGCTGCCTCGGCATGGTGCTGCGTGCACACGAGATTCTTACCGACAACGCCCTGCTCACTGGCTGCGCCATCATGCTGTACGGCTATGCCTTAAGCCTAAAGCGTCCCTATCTGGCAGGTATGTTCATTGGACTCGGGGTTGGCATTGGCTTTATGAGCAAAGGCTTTATTGCGCCTTTACTCTTTCTGTTGATTAGCCTTGGCTTAATGTTGTTCCGTCATTGGCGCACGCGCGCCTACTTTTCCACGCTAGGCATCGCACTCTTATGCACCGCACCCTTGCTGACGATTTGGCCGTTTTTGTTGTACCAGCACTCTCCCGAATTATTTTTTGACTGGGCTTGGACGCGCAACATTGGGCGCTGGGTTGAATACGTACGCGGTGACAATCACAACAACATTTTCTACTACCTCAAAGCCATGCCCTGGTTAGCTTGGCCTGCTGCGCCGCTGGCAATTTGGACGGTATGGGAAGCACGCAAACGCGTATGGAATGAACCTGAATTCCAATTGCTTCTGGTGAGTTTTTTAGTGATGTTTGTCAGCCTAAGTTGTGTGTCCGACATCAATGACCAAAACGCCATGCCCATGTTATTGCCCATCGTGCTGCTTGCCACAGCTGCTTTATCTACCTTACGACGCGGCGCAGCCAATGCGCTCGACTGGTTTGGCATGATGACATTTGCCCTGCTAGCTATTGTGTTGTGGTCGGGTTGGACAGGTCTGCTGGTAAGCAACGGCGCTTGGCTCACCCGACGTTTGCAAGCCATGCAACCCAACTTCATCCCCGTGTTTGATCCGCTCGCCTTCTGGGTCGCGGTGGTAGTCAGTGTGCTGTGGGTGGTGATGATTTGGCGCGTGGGACGCTCGGTGCGCCGCTCTCTTATCAACTGGGCAGCTGGCATTAGCTTGCTGTGGATATTAGCGATGACCCTGTGGCTACCTCTACTGGATGCCGACAAGAGTTATCGCTACATGGTGGTTGAGCTGAAACAAGCACTGCCAAAAAAATATAACTGCATTGCCGATGTACGCGTGGGCGACAACCAGCGCGCCATGTTGCAATACTTCGGCGACATCACCCTGCGCCAAAAAGCTACCCGCGTATGCGAGCTACTGTTAGTGCAAGGCGACCGCATCGCCAAACCCATCGAAGACGAAATCGGCTGGGAAAAAGTATGGGAAGGCGGTCGTAAAGGCAAAGAAAACGAACGCTTCAGATTGTATAAGCGCGTGAAACGATAATCTCCCTTGCTAGCGTAAGCTGGGGGTAACACGCAAGAGGCGGATGTTTTCCAGCGACTCATCTCCCCTCGCTAGCTTAAGCAAACGCGGCAACGTCCCCGTCTTGTGCACCACCCACTCACCTTGAGCGACCGGCTCCACCTTGCCCAAGTTCGTACCTAACTCATCGAGTTGTGCAGCACGCACCAACAGATAGTAGCGCTCTCCCTTGCTCGGCAAATTCGCCACCTCTCCCACCGCATAACAAGGTGACGCGTTGTACAGCGCCAACTCACGCGACACAATCACATCCATCTGCAACACATAGATAGGTGCACTTGGTTTATCCGCCAACAGCTTGTTCACGTTGTAGGGGATACTCGCCGACACATAAATCGCCGTCGCCAACAACGTGACGAACACATACAGCATCGCCACCCCAAACACAGGCAACACCAACAGCATATTGGTATGCAGGCGCGCACGACAGACGAAGGCGTATATCGCGGTAGCGAACAACATTACCACCACCACTGCGGTCAGCGACATCTTACCGACATAGAGCGCAAGGCCCGCCACCATCAGCACCAACAACAGCGTGGTAGCGCTCTGCGCGATCAACAACTTGCGATTCCCTTCCACATCGGCCAACACGCCCGCCAAATAATGTCCGCAAAGAATGGCCGCGAAGGGATAGATGATGACCGTGTAGTAATCGAACTGGAACTTCGTCGCGCTGAACATGATGAAGGTGATGAAGAACGCAGCGCACAAGTACACGAACTGCGAGCGCTCTGCGACACTACGCGCGGCGAAATTGCGTACACCTGAGACCATCGCCGCCACATACACCGCCACCCACGGCAAGAATGCCCACAGGAACGCTGCCACGAAATAATACGGCGCACCGCCCGCATCCTTGATCGGACCGGTGTTGAAGAAGCGACCAAACTGACTATCCCATAAGAAGAACTTGATGCCCGACACTTCGGTACGCCCGAACACTACCTTCTCGGGATGCGAGTCGAATTGTAGATATAACGCAAGCAACTCAGGCGCAGTGAACACGACACACAAGCCGAGCGCGATTAACCACTTCGCACTCCACAACTTATGCCACTGTTTCTGAACCATCCACATACACACCAGACCGCTAGTGATGGTGATGAGCGTGAACACGCCCTTGGTCATCATCGCCACACCGCTGAACAACGCGCCCAACAACAGATACTTGAGTTTTGATGCGCCGTCGTAGCGCAACCAATAATAGGAAGCCGCCATGATGCTCCCCGTGAGGAAGGTCTCCGCCTTCACCTCGGTCGAGGTGTACATCATGTGGAACGCCGACACATACACCAGCAGCGACAACCATGCCGCATCACGCCCGTAGAACATGCGCGCGATGCGATAGGTGTAGTAACCACCGATCAGATGAAAGAGGAAGCCTGGCAAGATGTAAGCGAACGCACTGATGCCGAACAACTTGAAGGACAGCGCCGTGATCCAAAACGGAAAGTGCGGCTTATCCAACCACTCCTGACCATCCAACACCAGAAATGCCCAGTTACCGTGCGATGCGATGTGCTGCGACAGCGCCGCATACGTCACCGAATCGCCCGCATTGATGATGGGCGTGACCATACCCAGCGCGTTGATACACAACACGAACAAGGTCAGCCATTTAATTTTGGAGATAGGATTCATAACGGTTAAGTGCCCCTTTGACCGCCAAAATGCGAACTTCATTTATCCACGAAAGACACAAAATAATAGGGGCGGATTGGTTCGTGATTTTCGTGTCTTTCGTGGACAGCCTGTTTTGCCCTAGCCTTATTCAGCGTGGCTTGAGATGGAATTTGATACCGTCCGCCACCACCTCGATGTGCTCGATATCAATCTCCGTCCCCGCGTAACGCATCTCATCCTCTTTGAACTGGTACACAGGATTCGCACGCAGATACTCGCTCAACATCACATTCAATGCAGGACGCAATATCTTGCCCATCTCGGGCGAACCCTGATTCACCTCCAGCGTATCCAAATTAGAATCTTGCAGATACAAGGCGCGCTGTGCTGCGTCATAACGCAACGCGCCAGACAGCGCCACACTCCCCTTCAAACCCCCTCCAAACAGAGATGACGCCGAAAGGTTCGTTCCCAGCGAAAGACGATTCTGCTCCTTCAAAAAAGCCACCGTGGGCGTATCCAAGGTTGCACTAAATACCCCCTGCCCCAAATCGCTATGCATGGGAAAAGACTTGCTCCACGTACGATCCATTTGCAACTTAGTCACCACGTACTCTTTGGGAATGAGCATAGAGCAGGCACTCAAAAGGATAAGTGGGATGAGGAGTAGGAGATTGAGAGAGCGAGCGGTCATGTTATTTCCTTTGTTAAATTTCATTTCTATCATCCCCACTGCCCGTTCGTCTTGAGTAGGTGTAGCCGTATAGAAGCTTGTTCTAAATTTGTGGAAGGGGATAGGCAAAACCCGCTGGTTTCATCCCCTCTCCCACCGGGGGAGGGTTAGGGAGGGGGAACACTCTTTGTTTTTTCCTCGACTTTCAAAACCAACTTCGTCGGGGGTAGCCCGACGGTTTTGTATTGAACTCTCCGCGTGACTAGAACTTGGCGTTGATTAAAGGCAACCATGGAAAGCGACCTTGCTCAATATTGTTTAACAGGCCAATTTGAACACCATTTAGATTCTCACAAGCATTGATAAGACCGATTTGAACACCCTTAACATGCCCCGCGTAATTAACAAATCCAATTTGGATACCTATTACGCTGCTACTCCTTGGGGAAAGCCAATTATTTAATCCCGCAATTTGAACGCCCCTCATCGTGCCGTTTACCATGCTTGCTACCAATGCGCCCTGAAAGCCAACTGCATCAGTACGAACTAGATTTGAAATACCCGCTATCTGTATGCCAGACAGATAATCTGCTTCATTACCAAGCCCTCCAATCTGTATCCCTTTCGTGGAAGATGAGTAATTTGCCAATCCTGCAATTTCGATGCCCGTTAAATGATCCGAGCTATTAACCCCAAGTCCGAGATCAATTCCAGAAACATCGACGTTCTTTCCATAGAGCAGGGTGAGCCTCAATCCTGCAATATCTTTATCCTTTCCAGCTAATTGCAACGGGCTATATATGGAAAACTGAAAAGGAGTCCATCCTTTTCTGTCGGCTTCTCCTTCCCCCGTGGCAGCTTTAGAACTCCCAGACATTAACAAGAGTACAAGCGCTAAAGTCATCTGAAAATTTAACTTCATATTGATCCCCCAATATAGATTCGCTAGCGAATCTTGGGTGTCTCACAAACCACATCCCCACACTGTCCCCGATTGCGCAGTGCATGATCCATCAACACCAACGCCAACATCGCCTCCGCGATCGGCGTAGCGCGAATGCCCACACAAGGATCATGCCGCCCTTCTGTCGAGACCTTCACCGCCTCACCCGCCTTATTGATGGAGTTGCGTTCGATGCGGATGCTGGAAGTCGGTTTGATGGCGTATTGCGCGACGATGTCTTGCCCGGTGGTGATGCCCCCGAGGATGCCCCCTGCATTGTTGGAAGCAAAGCCTTGTGGCGTGAGTTCGTCGCCATGCTCACTACCACGCTGCGTCACACAATCAAAACCTGCGCCGATCTCCACCCCCTTCACGGCGTTGATGCCCATCAAGGCATGGGCGATGTCGGCATCAATGCGGT
>JAVHQJ010000306.1:0-8072 GCA_036171075.1 Sideroxydans sp.
CCTTTTCGTTATTTATATTTTTGAGTGAGTAAAAAACCGCGCGCACATTACCCCCCCCCCCCGCACAAGGTCAATCTATTTCAACGACGTGAATACTTTTTGTATTTTGCCTTGTGATACATTCGCGCCCCATGTTCACTCACCCACAATTCGACCCTGTCGCGATCCATCTCGGCTCCTTTGGCATCCATTGGTATGGGCTGATGTATCTGCTGGCTTTTGCTTGTTTTATTTGGTTGGGGAGGATGCGGTTGCAGGCGTTCAATTCAAAACCCCACCCTCTCCCCAGCCCTCTCCCGCAAGCGGGCGAGGGAGTTAAGCCATGGGACGAAAAGTTTCTCGACGATTTACTTTTCTACGGCGTACTGGGGGTGGTGTTGGGCGGACGTTTAGGCGAGGTGTTGTTCTACAACCCCGGCTATTATTTTTCGCATCCCTTCAAAATCCTCGCCGTCTGGGAAGGCGGCATGTCATTCCACGGCGGCTTCCTTGGCGTGCTGATTGCGATGGCGCTGTTCGCACACGGGCGCAAGATTCAATGGTTGGCGCTGATGGATTTTATCGCGCCGCTCGTGCCGCCCGGTTTGGGCTTCGGGCGCATTGGCAATTTCATCAACGGTGAACTATGGGGGCGCCCGACTGATGGGGCGTGGGGAATGGTGTTTCCGCAGGTGGACAACCTGCCGCGCCACGCTTCTCAGTTGTATGAGTTTGCGCTGGAAGGCGTGCTATTTTTTATTTTGCTGTGGTGGTATTCGAGTAAGCCACGTCCTGTGGGCGCAGTGTCAGGCTTGTTCCTCATCGGTTACGGCAGTTTCCGCTTCATCGCCGAGTTCGCGCGCAATCCTGACGATGGCATCTTCGGCTTGATGACGTTCGGCGTGAGCATGGGACAATGGTTGAGCTTGCCAATGGTGTTGATTGGTATCTGGATGATGTTCAGCGCCACCCGCGCTGTGAACAAGGCCAGTTGACACTGCACAACAGCAACCTTGATACTCGAATTGTCGTTTTCTGTGGTGGCTAATCTTGGATGATCTTTCAATCAGTGCGCTTCTCTGGATACTAGCAGTCCTGATTATTTGCAGCGCTTTCTTTTCAAGCTCGGAAACGAGTTTGATGGCTATCAATCGCTATCGCCTGAACGCGCTGGTTCGGAAGGGGAATCGTAGCGCCAAACTGGTGACCCGTTTGCTCGCCAAAGTAGACAAGTTGCTAGGCTCTATCCTGTTAGGAAACACCCTAGTGAACGTGGCTGCCGCAGCCGTCACCAACATCATCATTCTGCGTTTGTTCGGCCAAAATGACTGGGCGATATTAAGTGGGACACTAGCAATCACTTTCATCTTGCTGGTGTTCAGCGAAATCATGCCAAAGGTGCTGGCCGCCAGCTATCCAGAGCGTGTCGCGCTTCCCTTCAGCTACATCCTCTCACCGCTCATCACGCTGTTCCATCCCGTTGTTTGGGTCGCCGGCATGATAGTCAAAGGATTCTTGAGAATCATTGGGATAAAGCTACATAACGACCACAGCAAAACAAAAGTAACTTTAGAAGAGTTGCGTTCTATGGTGCTTGATGCCGAGCAGTTTCTGCCGCGCAAACATCAAAAAATGCTACTAAATCTGGTGGACTTGGAACGTATCACCGTGAACGATGTGATGGTGCCGCGCAATCAGATAGAGTCGTTACATATCAATTCAGACCCTGCCGAATTGCGCCAGCAAATTATCACCAGTCATCACACCTTGACCCCTGTTTATGCCGAATCTCAAAGCAATATCATCGGCATCTTGCACGTCAAACGGGTGCTGGCTCTGCTACAAGAAACGGTGTTAGATACCACGCAACTGCGCGAATCATTGCAAGAACCCTATTTCATCCCTTCCGACACACCTTTGCTTAAGCAATTGCAACAATTTCAAGAACGCCGTGCGCGCATGGGGTTGGTGGTGGATGAATACGGCGAGCTGCTGGGACTCGTGACCCTGGAAAATATTTTGGAAGAAATTGTGGGCGACTTCACCACGCAATCGCCCGCTCAAACAGGTAAATTTTTGCGACAAACCGACGGTAGTTTTCTGCTTGAAGGCAGTAGCAGTCTGCGCGAATTGAATCGCAAGTTAGGCTGGCATCTGCCTTTAGGTGAAGCCAAAACGCTTAACGGACTTATTTTGGAACATCTGCAAGACATTCCAGAAGCAGGAACGAGCGTCAAAATTAGTGACTATCCTATGGAAATTATTCAGACACAGGATAGAGCGGTAAAAGTGGTACGAATTTTTCCGCCCCACGCAGGTAATCACAAGGAATTGTCATAGCCTTCGCCTCTGCTTTACAAAGCTTACAAAGCCATGCATCATGCAAAAACCCTTTGTAATCTAGTGCATCGGCATTGACCTTAATAATTTACTAACGCTTTTTAATCACTGCATTTCGATCGAGGTAACACTATGGCTACCGCAAAACCAGATAAACCTAAAGAGATTCAATACACCTGGGAAGGCAAAGATAAAGCAGGGAAAATCGTCAAGGGGACGATGCGCGCCGCAGGTGAGGCCAGCGTTTCGGCACAGTTACGCCGCCAAGGCATCATGACGACCAAAGTCAAAAAACTGTCGAGTGGCGGCGGCAAGGTGACTGAAAAAGACGTGACCTTATTTACACGCCAACTCGCCACCATGTTGAAATCAGGCGTGCCCTTGCTACAAGCGTTCGATATTGTAGGTAAAGGTCATGACAATCCTGCGGTATCGCGTTTGCTTATGGATATTAAGGCTGATGTGGAAACAGGGAGTAGCTTGGAACAAGCGTTTCGCAAATTTCCCCTGTATTTCGACGAGCTATTTTGCAACCTGATTGGCGCGGGTGAGGCGGCGGGTATTTTGGATAGCCTGCTAGATCGTTTGGCCACCTATAAAGAAAAAATTCAGGCGATCAAGAGCAAAATTAAATCCGCGCTGTTCTACCCTGTCTCCATCATTGTTGTTGCGTTCGTCATTACCGCCGTGATTATGATTTTCGTGATCCCCGCGTTCAAAGAATTATTTAGCAATTTCGGTGCCGATTTACCCGGCCCAACCTTGGTCATCATGGCCATGTCGGATTTCTTCGTCACCTACTGGTGGGCTATTTTCGGCTCTATTGGTGGGGGTGGGTATTGGTTTTTCTATACTTGGAAACGCAGCAAAACCATGCAGGCCGCCATGGATAGGTTGATGTTAAAGATTCCCGTATTTGGCCCCTTGGTACGCAAAGCTACGATTGCACGCTGGACGCGTACGCTGGCCACCATGTTTGCGGCGGGCGTTCCCTTGGTTGAAGCGTTTGATTCGGTCGCGGGTGCGGCGGGCAATGCGGTGTATTTTAATGCCACCAAACAAATTCAACGCGAAGTCACTTCGGGGAGTAGCTTAAATGCAGCCATGGTCAACTCGAATGTATTCCCTAGCATGGTGTTACAAATGGTGATGATTGGTGAAGAGTCAGGCTCTATCGACAGCATGTTGTCTAAAGTGGCCGATTTCTACGAGGCCGAAGTTGATGATGCAGTTGAAGCATTGTCTAGCCTTATGGAGCCCGTCATCATGGTGGTATTGGGTACGCTCATTGGCGGTATGGTGGTGGCGATGTACCTCCCTATTTTCAAAATGGGTCAAGTTGTTTAACGGACTTTGCGTTTTTCAGGCGCGGCAAATGCCGCGCCTTTTTTATAGGTAAAAAATAATGTTGTCTCTACTACAAACCATGCCGCTTGTTTTTGTTGCTCTCGCTGGAATGATTGGCCTGCTGGTGGGCAGCTTTCTGAATGTCGTGATTTATCGCTTACCCAAAATGATGGAGCGTGAATGGCATGAACAATGTGCAGAGTTGAATGGGCAAGTTGCCACTCCAACCTCAACCTACAACTTATCCCTGCCGCGCTCTGCGTGCCCGCATTGTGGGCACGCCATCACGGCATTGCAAAATATTCCTGTATTAAGCTACTTATTCCTGCGTGGCAAATGCGCGGGCTGTGGCGTAAAAATTTCTGCTCGCTATCCCATTGTTGAATCGCTCTCTGGCCTGTTAAGCGCCTTTGCCGCTTGGCACTTTGGGTTTGGTTTAGGCGGACTCGCCGCTATCGTATTTATTTGGGCGCTGATTGCACTCACCTTCATTGACTTCGATACACAACTCTTACCTGACAGCATCACTTTGCCCTTGTTATGGCTCGGGCTGTTGCTCAACCTCAACAACGCATTCACCTCATTACCCAGCGCCGTCATTGGTGCTGCGGCAGGTTACCTTGTGCTGTGGGTTGTATATTGGGCATTCAAACTAACTACAGGCAAAGAAGGCATGGGGTACGGCGACTTCAAATTGCTCGCCGCACTCGGTGCGTGGCTGGGCTGGTCAATGTTGCCGCTGATGATTTTGCTATCGTCACTGGTGGGCGCGGTGGTGGGTATTGCGCTCATCGTACTCACCCGACACGGACGCAACATCCCGATTCCTTTCGGTCCATATTTAGCCGGTGGCGGATTGATTGCGCTATTTTGGGGACAGTCTTTAACGCAAGCTTATTTGCAATTGCTGGCCGTGCCGTGAACCCCTGCTACGGACTAACAGGCGGCATTGGATGCGGCAAAAGCACCGTCGCGCAATGTTTTGCAGATTTAGGGGTGCGCATCGTTGATACCGATCTCATCTCACACCATTTGACGCAAGCAAATGGACTTGCCATGCCGCAAATTAGGCAAACATTCGGTGACGATTTCCTCAACCCAGATGGCTCACTCAATCGCACCAAGATGCGTGAAGAAATTTTCGCCCACCCCGCCTCAAAGCAGCAGCTAGAAAACATATTGCATCCCCTTATTTGGGCGCACAGCCAAGCGCAAGTTGCCGCAGATACCATAGCCCCCTACACATTAGTGGTTGTGCCGTTGCTTTTCGAAACCCAGCGCTACCGTAGCTGGCTCACACGGGTAATTGTGGTGGACTGTCCAGAATCATTGCAAATCAGCCGCACTATGCAACGCAGCGGTCTGTCTGAAAGTGCAGTGCGCGCCATCATGGCGCAACAATTGAGCCGCACGCAACGCCTACCATTGGCGGATTACCTCATTCACAACGAGCTAGACATCGCCAATTTGGCGGCACAGATACACTCTTTGCACAGCCAGTTGATTTTGCGATGAAAATCCATTGACGATAGCGAATACTGCCTATATCTTTCGCCCCCAACCACTCCACCCTTAATTAAAAGGCCTCTGTGATCCATTACGAGTTTCCGCTCACCGAACGTGTTCGCACTTTACTGCGGCTAGAGGATCTCTTTCTGCGCATTTCTCGCTTCATTGCCAGCGATGACTGCGCCGATCATCAAGCGGCTTTAGGGGTGCTGTTCGAGATATTAGAAATCGTCGGACGCGCGGATCTCAAATTCGAGTTGCTGCAAGAATTAGAGCGTCAAAAAAAGCTGCTCCAAGCCTTACATAACAATCCACAAATTTCCGAAACAGCGCTGGATAACGTATTAGGTGAAATAGAAAAGCATAGCTCACAGCTGCTCGCACTCACGGAAAAAATGGGGCAACACCTACGCGATGACGAATGGTTAATGGGGATTAAGCAACGCGCGTGTATTCCTGGCGGCGTGTGTGAATTTGATTTGCCCTCGTTCCACTATTGGCAACATCAGCCCGCCATCTTGCGCCGGAGTAATCTAAACAATTGGCTGTCACCGCTGCTGCCCTTACAAAATGCGATGGCTCTGTTACTCAAAATTTTGCGCGAAGGCGGCAAGCTGTATCCCTTTGTTGCACATCAAGGCACTTTCCAACAAATGCAAGGTGGCCGCGTTGCGCAATTATTACGCATCACGCTTGACCAAGACTTACCCTGCATTCCTGAAGTCAGCGCCAACAAATACGCACTCAACATTCGCTTTATTTCAGCGCAGTTCACCGCTAAAACATCGCTATACGAAAACGATGTCGCGTTCAACCTCACCTTCTGCGCCTTGTAATGAATAAACCCCTTATCGTCACCTGCCCACATTGCGGCAAAGAACATCCTTGGCAATCTAGCAATCGCTTTCGCCCCTTCTGTAGCGAGCGCTGCAAGATGATTGATTTAGGCAAATGGGCGAATGAAGAATATCGCGTCGAGCAACGCGAACAAGATTCACAAGAACCTAATCACCAAGCCTGACGCAATAAGGCGATGCCGTGCGCACCGTGTTGCCACGCGTCTTGCTTATCCTCTGGCAACAAACCGCCCAAGGCATACACTGGAATTGAATTTCCTGCGACGTTAAGTGCAAAACCATCCCAACCTAAATGAGCCGCACCTAGATGAGATTGCGTGGGAAGCACAGGTGACAGCAACGCAAAATCACAACCCAGCGTTGCTGCCCGCTGCAACTCTTCTGCGTTATGACACGAAGCACCACACCAATTTACGTCAGGCTTTGTCGTTAATTCGCCCAGTTGCGATGCGGTCAGCTGCACACCATCTGCACCTATTTCTTGTGCTAGTGCGACATCCCCATTGAGTAGCACCTTCGCCCCTTGTGCGTGTGCCATAGCCACCACACGTTGCGCCAATACCTTAAGCACATCGCGCGTAAGATGTTTCTCGCGCAGCTGAATTAAGCGCAGGCCAGAATCCAGCTGCTTCTGCAATCGCAATAAAAAATCTTCTTCGCCCAATTCCGCCACATTGCTGATGGCATACACCGTGGGTAATTCAAGCACGCGCAAGATGGGCGCATTAGCAGGCAAGATGGGATTGACCGTGACCTGCGTGGGCAATTGCCATGCGAACTGTTGCCCCTCGTGCGGATGCAACTCGCCCGACCATTCAGTCACCCGAAAGAAATGCAAGCGTACCGTTGCATGAGGATAAGTGAATACGCGCGTTAACCAAGGATAGGCGGTACGCACTTCAATGCCCAACTCCTCGCGTAACTCACGCACCAGCGCATCCCGCGCGGATTCACCTTGCTCCAACTTACCGCCAGGAAACTCCCAGTAGCCCGCCCATATTTTGCCAACAGGCCGTTGCGCCAAGAGGAAAGTACCATCAGGCCGCTGCAAGACGGCAGCAGCCACTTCGACGATCTTATTTTGCGACATGCTGGCCGCACCAATCTTTCGCGAACTGCCCCGCCACACGCCCACTGCGCGAACCGCGCATGAGCGACCACTGCAACGCAGCCGTGCGCACCTCATCAGTGAGTCCCTGCTTCCAACCATGATGCGCCAACCAATGTGTCGCCACTGCGAGATATTCATCCTGTGTGAAGGGATAGAACGATATCCACAAACCAAAGCGTTCGGACAGCGAGACTTTCTCTTCAACGCTTTCAGCCGGATGTATCTCATCGCCGACATATTTCGTGGCGAGATTGTCTTGCATGTAATCGGGCATCAGATGACGGCGATTGGACGTGGCATAGATGAGCAGATTGTCGGAGAAGGCGACGAGGTCACCATCCAACGCCGCCTTGAGTGCCTGATAGCCTGGCTCGGCATCATTGAAAGAAAGGTCATCGCAATACAGGATGAATCGTTCCGCACGCCCTTGAACCAGACCCACAATAGACGACAGATCAATCAATCCTTGCTTGTCGATCTGAATGACGCGCAAGCCCTGTGTCGCGTACTCATTCAGAAGCGCTTTCACCAACGACGATTTACCCGTACCGCGCGCGCCAGAGAGCAACACATTGTTGGCCGTGCCACCGCGCACGAATTGCAGCGTGTTCTGCTGGATGCGTTGCTTCTGATCCTCGATACCCGAAAGATCGGTTAGCGCGATGCGCTGAAAATTGGGAACAGGATGTAACACACGTTGCTGGTGATCCCAGCGGAAAGCAGCAGCGGCTTGCCAAGCGGGAGGCTGCGGCTGTGTGCTGGGCAGTATTTTTTCCAGACGTTCCAACAAGCTGTCAGCGCGAATTAACACGTGCTCAAGTCTATCCATCATCGAACTTCTGCCTTATACAAATAGCGTTGAAAACCAGAAAATAAATTGCGAATCGCGGCGATGTCTCCGCCTAGGTCTGCCACGCCATCGGGAATCG
>JAVHQJ010000307.1:0-8060 GCA_036171075.1 Sideroxydans sp.
CATTTTCTATAAAGAATAGAGGAAATATTATGCCAACCTTTGTATATATGACACGCTGTGACGGTTGCGGAGAATGCGTCGACATCTGCCCATCGGACATTATGCACATCGACAAAAAATTGCGACGTGCATACAACATCGAACCCAACATGTGCTGGGAATGCTATTCCTGCGTGAAAGCATGCCCGCACCAGGCGATCGATGTACGTGGTTACGCAGACTTTGCCCCGCTGGGACACAGTGTTCGAGTACTCCGAGATGAAGAAAAAGGCACGATTGCGTGGCGCATCAAGTTCCGCAACGGCAAGAAAGACATGGAGCTACTGGCCCCCATCACAACTAAGCCATGGGGTTCGGCAACACCTAAACTCGCAGACGTGCCTGCGCCAAGTAAGGAGATGCGCGACAGCCAGCTGTTGTTCAACGAGCCTAAATACATTCGTATGGACGACGGTGGACTACACACACTGCAATCCAATGGCCTAGAAATCAAAAAGGGAGTGCAATACTGATGAGCTACTCAACAATTATTGAAGACAATATCGATATCTTGGTTGTAGGTGCGGGCTTGGGTGGTACTGGGGCAGCATTCGAAGCTAGATATTGGGGACAGAACAAGAAGATCGTAATCGCCGAAAAGGCCAACATCATGCGCTCTGGCGCAGTCGCCCAAGGCCTGTATGCGATCAACTGCTACATGGGTACGCGCTTCGGAGAGAACAACCCGGAAGACCATGTGCGCTACGCACGTATCGACCTGATGGGCATGGTGCGGGAAGACCTGCTGTTCGACATGGCGCGCCACGTGGACTCCACCGTGCACAACTTTGAAGAATGGGGTCTGCCCATCATGCGCAACGAAAAGACTGGTTCGTTCCTGCGTGAAGGTCGCTGGCAGATCATGATCCACGGCGAATCCTACAAGCCCATCGTAGCCGAGGCAGCCAAGAAGTCGGCGGACAAGGTGTTCAACCGTATCTGCGTGACCCACCTCTTGATGGATGAATCCAAGGAGAACCGTGTCGCTGGTGCCGTGGGATTCAATGTGCGCACGGGCAACTACCACGTGTTCCAGTCCAAGACCGTTGTCTGCGGTGCTGGTGGCGCTTCCAACATCTTCAAGCCGCGCTCTGTCGGCGAAGGCGCGGGGCGTGTCTGGTATGCACCGTGGTCGTCGGGTTCCGCCTATGGTCTGATGATCGAAGCCGGCGCCAAGATGACGCAAATGGAAAACCGCATCGTGCTGGCTCGATTCAAAGATGGTTACGGTCCGGTCGGTGCCTACTTCCTGCACCTCAAAACCTATACGCAGAATGGCTATGGTGAAGAGTACGAATCCAAGTGGTTCCCGGACCTGCAAAAGATGGTGGGCAAGGAATACCTAGACCCAGAAGTCTCGCACCGTACGCACCGTCCTATCCCAACCTGTTTGCGTAACCATGCAATCATCTCGGAAGTGAATGCTGGTCGCGGCCCGATCCACATGGTCACCATGGAAGCTTTCCAGGATCCACATCTGGAAGAGATCGGCTGGCACAACTTCCTCGGCATGACCGTTGGGCAGGCGGTACTGTGGGCTGCAACTGACGTTGATCCCAAGTACGAAAACCCAGAGCTGACCACCTCTGAACCTTATGTCATGGGTTCACATGCCACGGGTTGCGGCGCATGGTGTTCAGGCCCTGAAGACTTGTCCCCACCCGAGTACTTCTGGGGCTACAACCGCATGACAACCGTTGAGGGACTGTTCGGTGCAGGTGATGCGGTGGGTGGCACGCCGCACGCCTTCTCGTCTGGCTCCTTTACCGAAGGTCGTCTAGCTGCCAAGGCTGCCTGTAAATATATTGATGACGGCAAGGCAGAAGGAATCCGCGTCTCTGACGCCCAAATCACCCGTCGCCGCGAGCAGATATACAAACCCCTAGAGACTTACAGCGTCTACAAGAATGAAGTGGTTGCTGGGTCCGTCAATCCCAACTTCATCAATCCGAGACAAGGGCTGGATCGTTTGCAGAAGATGATGGATGAGTACTGCGGTGGGTTTGGTGTGAACTACATGACCAACGACAAACTCCTGAACATCGGCCTAAAGAAGATGGCTGCACTGGGAGAAGATTTGGAAAAGGTGGCTGCATCGGATATCCATGAGCTGCTACGTGCATGGGAGCTGAAGCATCGTTTCCTCACTTCGGAAAGCGTCTTCCAACATACGCTATTCCGCAAAGAGACACGCTGGCCCGGTTACTACTACCGAGGAGATGTCATGAAGCTAGATGATGAGAACTGGCACGTGCTGACCGTTTCTCGTCGTGACCCCCAAACGGGTGCGTACACGATGGAAAAAGCACCGCTGTACCACTTGGTAGGTGATGTGGAGAAGAAACCCGCAGAAGCGCATTAAGTAAAAGCAGGCCTGATTTGTCTATTTGTAATCTCATGCCTGCAATAATTTTATTGATGCGATAACGCGTGCTTTAATCAAAAGAGGATCGGCATATTTTTTGTTGATCCTCTTTTTTCTATCTTAAACATACACCAGCATTGCGATAGCACGTCTCCTTGAAACACTGCGTAGGTAAGAAACCAATGAACATTCTAGAAAAAACAGATGACGAAATCTTGGCGTTAGCCAACCCGATGTGGGCTGATCTAATCAAGTACTCCAATGAAGGAAATTACGGCGCGTTCACGCGCAACTTTTCGAGCTCTTTCATTGCGGGCGCGAATGAAGTCGAAATGGGTAAGCAGTTCGCCAGAAGCGATCTCGCAAAAAACCTGTCGGAAGATTATTCCTACTTGGGAATGATAAGGCGGGGAGAATATGTCACTGTGTTGTACAAAGTAATCAACAAAAAAAATAACAGTGAATGGCTGGGCAGACTGGTGTTGGGATATGAAAAAGAAAAAGTAAGAATCTTCGGCGCTACGCTGTTCTAAGAAAACTTCATTGATTTAGGGCGCTCAGCATGTCAGATACGATTGCAGACGAAAAATTCGTTGAATTAAATTACAAGGTCATCGACAAAAAAACTGGCGATGTACTCGTCACAGTGGAATACCCGATAGGCTATGTTCACGGCGTGAATGATGTAATGTCAGAAGAGGTGACCAAAGCGCTGTACGGCAAAAAGGTCGGTGACATCCTCGAAGTACATATAGACACTGCCTCGCTATACGGCGAGAGAGATGAGTCACTGGTGTTCACCGATCGTATCGAGAACGTCCCGGAAGAATACCGAGAACTCGGCATGACCATTACCATGGAAAATAACAAAGGTGAGCCCAGAGACTTCATCGTCACCCGCTTTGACGACCAGACATTGACCATCGATGGGAATAACCCCCTTTGCGGGAGAACTGTCATGTTCATGTTGGAAGTGCTGTCCATCCGTGATGCCACTGAGGAAGAGATCGAGCTTGGCGGCGCGGTGGGCGCCGACCCCGAACTGAATGAAATTCTCGAACGAGCACAATGAATTTTTCTACTACCTACATCATTTATCCCCCCAACAAGGCTCTGGAACAGGCGATAGCGAATTCCCTTGGCTTGTTGAGTGCGGAGTTGGCCGCAATGGCCGCACCAGATACCCAAGTGGCGGTAGCAGATAACTTCCGTTACACACGCGGAAACTATGAGCAGCACCGTTTCAGTTCAAGGATATTTGAGAGACTGCGCGAAGCGCTTGAAGCATCGCTCGCAGACGCCCCCGCTCCCCACATTCACCGCGACCAACAACCGCTGACGTGGGCTGCCACACAGAACGATCTCGGGAACATCCTAGCGGCACTAGGACAGCAGCGCAGAGATGCGAAATTGTTCCAGCAGGCCATCCAGTGCTTTGGCAATGCATTGGAAGAATACAGTCAGCAAGATTCACCCTTGAAGTGGGCTGCCACCCAATATGACCTAGGCACAGCCAGCCATGCGCTTGGTCAATTGCTGGATGACACCAAGCCATTGAAGATCGCTGTAGATGCTTACACCAATGCCTTGCTGGTTTGGACACGGGAAGCGTCACCGCAAGACTGGATGCTCACCCTGCATCAACTCGGCGCCACCTTGCACACCTTCGGCAAATTGCTCAAGGGCAACCGCCAATTCCAAAAATCCGTTGTTGCCTACAAGAACGCCCTCGCTGCACTCGACGCAGATAATTACGCATTAGAACTGACTGCCACTCATAACAATCGAGCTGCCGTTTTGCACCATCTGGGCGAGTCGGAAGTAAATCCTGCGCGCATCAAAGAAGCGATCAACTCCTATGAGTTGGCATGGACGGTCAGTATGGAACAGCAGTTGCCCATCCATTTGGCAGTCCTCTGCCGGGTGAACAAGGCGACTGCTCAGAACGTGTTGGCTCAATTGACGAATGATGCCGCGCTAGCAGAAGAAGTCGCCGATGAATTTGAAGTGATTTTGGAATGCTTCGCTCACGCGCTACAGCCACTCTGTTTGAAGCATTGCGAGGAGCAGATGAAAATTGCGCGCTCACCACAAAAAGTGATTAATGGCTAGGCCGTTGAGATCATATGCGTTCGGAAAGTTTATTTTCCACTTCGATGAATGAACCAGTATCTGCCAAGAAGCGAATGGTTCTCGCGCCAAACCCAACTTCCGGGCTTGTTTCATTTTTATCAATGGATAAGGTCAGCACGACGCCCAACCTAGGAGATAGATTGTGACTTTTGCAGACCTCGACGATTTTTTGTTTAATGGGTTCCAGTTGTTTAACGATGATGTCCGTCAAGGCGAATACGTCCACCTGCCCTGCCATGACCTCTGTTGAAATCTCCCATGAGCTGATCACGGGTTTATCTAGGCCACTGTATGCACCAGCCGCATTAACGAAGGTGGGCTCTACCCCCAGCAGGCGTGTGACATCGTCGGGGTTAAAATGGTAACCAAGCAATGCAAAGTAAGCGCGTCCTTTATTCGATGCCAAGATAGTTTCCTCGTGAATGAAAATTTTATTTGAGTATAACGTACTGAAAGAGGTGTGCCGTTGTCGTCCGAACCCATACAAGAAAAGAAAAGAGATCCCAACAATCCTTGCCTGTTTTGCAAAGATGCTCGTGGGGTATCGCTACAGCATGAGCTTGCGTTCAGTGCGCGTGATTCCTACCCCGCAAGTCTGGGCCACACCTTGGTCATCCCGCGTCGTCATGTCGCCAGTTTCTTCGAGCTGACAGCGGAAGAAGTAGCCGCTTGCATGTCACTCATCAAAGAGGAAAAGATACTGCTCGACGAGGAGTTCAAGCCAGACGGCTACAACATCGGCGTCAACGTGGGACAAGCGGGCGGGCAAAGCATCTTGCACGTCCATATCCACATAATCCCACGCTACAAAGGCGATGTTGAGAACCCCCAAGGAGGGGTACGCCATGTAATCCCAAAGAGGGGGCATTACACGCGCTGACAACCAGTATAATTTCGCAGGAAAAATAGGGAAGGTAGCGATGCCTATTTGTACACTTCCCGTTTTCGATCCACCGTTTTCTACAACCTAAGGAGATAGAATTATGAGTGATGAAAAGAAACAGTTTTGCCGCCCCAAGATTGCAGATGGTCACGCATTCCGCGTAGTTACCCGTCAGAAAGAAATCGTCCCAGGCCAGTTTTTTGTTGGCTATGAAACCACATGGGAAGCGCAACAAAAAGAAGTGCCTTACACCACCCCCAAAAAACCTTAACTTAATCAACAAAGCATGTTCAGCCGCACGAGCCTGATCGGGGCGTGCGGCTGATTTATTTTGGTTTGCACGCTTTGTATAAGCGTGCTGTTCACAACCTCGTCCTTTGTATCCACTTTGAACCAACAAAGTGTTACGTCCGCTTTCAACCAAGGCGACCATCCAACAATTTGACTCACTGCACACGAACATCGAGATGGCTTTATTCTGAAAGAAGTTCAGATGCTGGTGATGCTTTATCTGCGTATCGGAGACAGAATGCATGCCCTCGAGTCGCCCTCGTTAGAGAAGAAAAAAGGGGGCATCCGGGTTTTGAGTGGATTAAGGCCAGATTAGCCAGTGGATCGAAAAATTTAGTTATGTTACCAAGTGCTATCCCCTAATCTCTCCCCCGGTGTGATAACCAGCCACTTGTCAGCTTGCTGGCTTAGTGGATTGGCTAGTAGTTTCAGCAGAAGGACTAAACCCAAAGCATCGCCGCTCTCGCTCCCTCTCCCACTGGGGAGGGCTGGGGTGGGGGAGCACTCTCTATTCTCCCGCCTGCAAGCGAGTAAGTAGCAGGTTCTGCTTGTAAAGACGCATCCTCTATATCGCTTCAGTCTCCCACGCAAAATTCAGATGAACCGAAAAAAGAGCATGTAACCTTTGTCGCAATAGCACATGCATCGTCACCCCTCCAGCACTGTAGTACGCAACACCTTCAAGATCACATCAATGGAAAAGCCACGCGACTGCAAGAACCGCATCTGCTTGGCTTTTTCTTTGGCGTCTTGCGGGACAACACCGAATCGCCTTTGCCACACATCGCGTGCAGCTTCGAGTTCGCTTTCTTTTAAGGCGGGCAATTCGGCTTCAATGAGTTCATCCGAGATGCCGCGTTGGTGCAGTTCATAAGTGATGCGTTGCGTGCCAAAACGTCCACGTTTGGCATGCACCAATTGAGTCGTGGCACGTGCATCGGATAGCCAACCACGCGTAGTTAAATCGTCCAGAAGCGCATCCAAATCAACTGATGGTGCGGGGGCAAACTCATCTTCAACATTCAGATAGGGAAGCAATTTTGCGCGTAGTTCAGCGCGACTGAATTCGCGGCGTGCCAGATATTGCAAAGCACGACCGCGAAGACTGATTTCAGGCTTTTTCCTCATTGGCTAGCCGCCTGACAAATTTACTCGGCAACTTTAGCATCTGCTTTCGATGCTTTTCCGCTGGCTTTGGCTTTTGGTTGTTCAGCGGTAGCTTCGAGCAAGGTGATCCCTAAAGTACCGCGAACTTTATTTTCAATCTCAAAGGCGACATCAGGATGCTCCCTTAAATATTCGCGTGCGTTGTCTTTGCCTTGACCAATCTTCTCGCCTTTGTAGGCATACCAAGCGCCAGATTTTTCAATCAGCTTGTGTTGAACACCCAGTTCAATAATCTCGCCTTCGCGTGAAATACCTTCGCCATAAAGTATGTCGAACAAGGCTTCGCGGAATGGAGGGGCAACTTTGTTTTTGACGATCTTGACGCGCGTCTCGTTGCCGATGACCTCATCGCCTTTCTTGATCGCGCCAATACGACGAATGTCCAAACGCACGGATGCGTAAAACTTGAGCGCATTACCGCCCGTCGTGGTCTCTGGATTGCCAAACATCACGCCGATTTTCATACGAATCTGGTTGATGAAGATGACCATGGTGTTGGAACGATTGATGTTGGCGGTGAGTTTGCGCAACGCTTGCGACATTAACCGAGCATGTAAGCCCATTTGCGCATCGCCCATCTCGCCTTCGATCTCGGCCTTCGGCGTCAGCGCGGCGACAGAGTCCACCACCACGATATCCACTGAACCAGAACGTACCAGCATGTCTACGATTTCTAACGCTTGCTCGCCATTGTCGGGTTGCGAGATCAATAGGTCGTCCACTTTGACGCCCAGCTTTTGCGCGTACTGGGGGTCGAGTGCGTGCTCTGCATCAATAAAAGCGGCTGTGCCACCCAGCTTTTGCATCTCGGCGATGACTTCCAGCGTGAGCGTGGTTTTACCTGAAGATTCCGGGCCGTAGATTTCGATGACGCGCCCGCGAGGCAAACCGCCCACGCCTAGCGCGATATCCAATCCCAATGAACCCGTGGATACCACCTCTACGTCTTTAATGGCTTCACCTTCGGCCAAACGCATGATGGAACCCTTGCCGAATTGCTTTTCGATTTGGCTTAATGCCGCTGCTAGTGCCTTGCTTTTGTTCTCATCCATTTTTGTCTCCTAGAAAATTGATGGGCGGATTGTGGCACACCCTTTTTGAGTTGTACAGAACGTTCGTTCTTTTATTTTCAAGCTCGAAAATCATCGGGCACTTGATTGTCATTCCCGCGAAAGCGGGAAT
>JAVHQJ010000308.1:0-8048 GCA_036171075.1 Sideroxydans sp.
AGCCTGATTGACGAACTCGGCATTACGTTGGCACAAGATATCGATGTCGAAGCTATCGCCTTTGATAGTGGTATTGACGTGCTATATGAAGCGCTCGATGGCTGTGAGGCAATGCTAGTTGGTGTCGGAGGCAATGCCATTGCTACAGTCAGACCATCATCCAGTCGAGGGCGAGAACGGTTCTCGGTATCTCATGAGATTGGCCATTGGCTGTTGCATAGGGGAAAGTCCTTCCGTTGCCGAGCGGATGATTTCGTGCAGAACTACAGTGCTGACATCAGGTTTGAAAAGGAAGCAGACGAGTTCGCATCTCATTTATTGATGCCAACTTCCATCATTCGCCCCTCGATCCATTCCTTGAACAAACCAAGTCTGCACCATCTTCAGGAAATAGCTGGAGAATTTGCAGTCAGCCTTCAAGCAGTGTCCATAAGATTGGCAACGTTAGATACATTACCCGTGATTGTCGCTTGCTACTCAAAGGCAGGGCTTAAATGGCAAATCAGAGCACCTCATGTTCCAAAAAGATGGTGGTTAAGGGGGCAGCTTGACGATGATAGCTTTGCCTATGATGTCCTTTATAAAGGGCAGCTCTGCAATAACCTCGGGAAGCAACCAGGAGAAACTTGGTTCGAAAATGACGATGCAGATGAATATGAAGTGCTTGAGCACTCAATGCCATCCTCAAATGGACTAGTGCTTGTGCTGCTCTATTTAAACGATCCAGAAATGTTTGAGACTGGTTTTGACCCAAACTTGAAGCACAGTCGATTCAAATCCCCCCGCCCTAGATAAATAGTGGAGACAAAGGGGCAGCATCGCATTTGTTTTATCTGACAGCAACGACTGCTATGGCCGATTAGCAGCCTCAAATACAAAACGCTCCCAAATAGGGAGCGTTTGATCTACGCATTCCACCAACTTAGCTAAAGAACGCCGCATTCGCTTCCGCAGGTATCACCACGTTAGTGATCTTCGCTTTCTGTAGCACTTCCCAGAAGTAACGATAGGTGGCGCGGTCGTGCAACTCACCGTCGTATTGGATGGGCCCCCACTCTGCCGCTTGAGCAGCCAACAGGATGTTGCTGGCGATGGTGACTTCGTCGTAATTCGGTTTCATGGCATCGACGATGGCGGGGATCTGTGTGGGGTAGATGCTCCACATGCGCAAGAAGCCGAACTCGTTGCGCGCTCGGCCGGCATCGGAGAAAGTCGTCTCGGTGTTCTTGAGATCGAGGGTGACGTTGTGCGCAGGTACGACGCCATGTGCCAATGCTGCGGCAACGACTTGTGCTTTTGCGCGTGCCAATAAGCGATGTTCGAACTGACCAGGACTGCGCATGGCACTAGCGGGAATGGCACCGTGGTGGCCGCTGACAAAATCCATCAGTCCAAAATCCACGACCTGCAACCAAGGCAGTGCGGCGATCTCATACACCTCATGCAAAGCACCGTGTGTCTCGACCAAGATATGGATGGGGATCTGGCGTGTGATACCGTGCGACGCGGCCACTTTTTGGATGTAGGCGATCATCTCCGCCGCTTGTGCGGCTTTGGTGCATTTGGGGATGGTGATGTAGGCCAGCAACTTGCCCGCCCCGCCCACCAAGATGTCCACGTCTAGTCGCCAAGCGGCATGGGTGTAGTCATGGATGCGGGCACCTGCCATGCGGTGTTTGTTCGCATCTGAATTCAACACACGCACGATCATCTCGGCGTGTTCGCGTTCTTGCCCAGCAGCAGCACCGTCTTCGCAATCACAGGTGATGTCGAAGATGGGACCGAGGCTGTCTTGCAGCGACAAGGCTTTCAGGATGAGCTTCTCGCTCCCCGCGAAATGTTCGCAGCTAGGGATGATGGGGAATGGCTTTTCGCCGCCGAACAGTGCTTGGTTTGGGTGAATGGCTGACATGGTTCTTCCTTATCGACGTGGGATGAAAACGGTGTAATCAAGATCGAGTACGACATTGGGGTGATAGACCCGTTTGCCGTCTTTCTCGATGTGCGTGCTGGGTATGGTCTTGGCCGCTGCGTTCTTCACACCGACCATGCGCAGACGCAAGGCACCGATGTCTGTGCGACCGGGTATCTCCCAACGTTCTAGTACTTCTGTCCAAGTGTAGAAGGTGTCACCGCCAAAGCTTGGGTTGCAGTGTGTGCCGGCGTTGATGGCGAGTATGCCCAAGGCGTTCTCCAAGCCGTCATACGACAGCGCACGACAGATGGAGATGACATGGCCGCCGTACATCAGCCTGCGTCCAAACTGCGTGTCTTTCATCATCTGCGCATCGAAGTGCAGGCGCGCATTGTTCTGATACAGCTTGGTCGCCATGGTGTGATCGGAATCATCCACGGTCATGCCTGCGGGGTGGTCGATGCGTTCACCTGCCTGATAGTCGTCCCACAAGCGTTGCCCGCCGGTGAGTACAGTCTCGAACTTCGCGCAATCCAAAGTGGCTGGCACTTGCAGCTGCTCGACAGGCACGACGGCGGGTAGCTCGGGTACGTGCGTCGCCGGTGCGGAAACGCTCTGGTCTTGCTTGTGCACCATGACCCAGCGCTTCCATTCGATAACGATCTGGCGATGTTGGTTGCGCGCTACCGAATGCACATAGACCACGCCACTGCTTCCGTTCGAGTTCTGTTTGAGTCCGATGACGGTGGAGGTGGTGCTCAGTGTGTCACCTGCATACACGGGCGACACAAAACGGATGTCGGCATAACCTAGATTGGCGACCGCATTGACTGAGATGTCGGAGACGGTCTTTCCAAAGGCGATGTGGAATGCGAGCAGGTCGTCTATCGGCCTATCCTGATACCCGAGTGCATGCGCGACGGTTTGCGCACTGGGTAGCAGATGGCGACTGCCCGTGAGTGCGATGTACAAGGCGCTATCGCCATCGGTCAGCGTGCGCGGTGTGGCATGTTGAAACACCTGCCCGATGTGGAAATCTTCGAAGAAGTTGCCACGACCGAGGGCGTGAGAGTTTATTGATTTGTTCATTAGGTGTGCCTCAAAAAAATCAACCCTCGTCATTCCCGCGAAAGCGGGAATCTAGTTCGAAAATACACTCCCTTGCGCAGCAAGGACAAAGCCTTTTTGATAAATGCACTGGATTCCCGCTTTCGCGGGAATGACGGAATGACAAAGCGTCAGAGTTAAGCATAAGACGCTTCCAATTTTTGGATCATCTCGCTCAAATTAAGCAGGTGCTGGGCAGACTTGATATGGTGATGTTCGACCAGTCTATCGTTCACCACCACCGTGCCACGACCTGCGGCATTCGCCTCGGATAGCGCGGTAATAATTTCACGCGCTGTGCTGACTTCCACTTGTTTTGGCGTGTAGGCATCGTTGGCGTAAGCGAGTTGCAAGGGATGCACTAAAGACTTTCCATCGAAACCTAGGTCGCGCCCCAATCGACATGCGTACTCGAAGGCTTCCATGTTCTTCAGATGACTGTTGATGCCATCGACCACGCCACGGTTGTAGGCACGCGCTGCCAAGACCACCATAGATAGACTAGTCAATAAAGGGACTCTATCTTTAGTGGTGTGTGCGTGCATCTGCGAGATGAGGTCCGAGGTCGCCACGATCATGCAGGCGATACGGTCAGATGCACTGGCAATTTCTTCTGCATGCAGCACAGCCAATGGGCTCTCGATCATTACCATCACAGACTTCTCCTGCCCACCTGCTTTGTCCAAAGCGTCGATGGCATCGAGCACGTTCTGCCTGCTTTCGATATTGGTGAACAGCACCGCATCAATGTTTAGCTTTGCCACTGCTTTGATGTCGTCATACCCCCAAGGGGATGCTAGATCATTGACGCGCACCACAAGTTCACGCGCACCGTATCCACCTTGTTTGATGGCATCCACCACATTTTGGCGAGATGTCTCTTTAGCCGCGATAAGGATTGGGTCTCCCAGATCCAAGATCAAGGAATCCGCTGGCAACGTGCGCGCTTTTTCTAGAAAGCGCGTGTTACAACCTGGCACATAGAGCATTGAGCGGCGTGGTCGAAAATACTTGTTCATAGGCTTCCCCTAATGAGTTTCACTATATAAAAGTTAATGCCTTCAGTCCGTTGCTAAGCAATGGCGCGCCTTCGGCATCCCTCGATACGGCTTCGCCTACTCAGGACGAACGGGATGGCTGAGCTCAAACAATCAGTCCGTTCGTGGTGAGTAGGCGAAGCCGTATCGAACCATCCGTCGCGGTACGCGATGGTGCGACTGCAACCCGCCTCCCACCCCATCAATCTAGCCTCATTCAATACACAGCCTAAAACGCCGACCGATTCTAGCTACGCGCAAAATCAGTGTCAATGAAATTCTTATATCTTCTATAAGACATAAGATGCTGGACTTGTGAATTTTGGCATGTTATAAATATCGCCATACCTTTTCAAACCATGACTGACATGCCCGATACCAAATCATCCCCTGTATTCCAGCCGCTCTATCGGCAGATCAAGGCGTTGATCACGCAAAGCCTGATCGCGGGCAAGTGGAGCCCCGGCAACCCCATCCCCAGCGAAATGGAGTTGGCAGCGCAGTTCGGCGTGAGCCAAGGCACGGTGAGAAAAGCTATCGACGAACTGGCTGCCGAAAACATCCTGAATCGCCGTCAAGGCAAAGGCACGTTCGTAGCGACCCATTCGGAAGACGGTGTGAAGTTGCGCTTCTTGCGCCTGGTGGCGGCGGATGGGAGCAAGCAGTTACTGGACAATCGCCTGTTGAGTTGTGAACGCAGCAAAGCACCTGCCCAAGTGGCGCAACAACTCGGCATCAAGACAGGTAGCTCCATCATCGAGATCAAGCGCCTACTGCTACTGGCGGACAAGCCGACCATCCTCGATCACATCATTCTTCCCGCCGCCGCCTTCAAGGGTGTGAACGCGGCACTGATTGAGTCGTTCAACGGTTCGATGTATCGCATGTACGAATCCCAACTCGGCATTCGCATGGTGCGCGCAGAAGAACGGTTGACTGCAATCGGTGCGGATGCGGCAACGGCGTCCAGCCTTGGCATCAAGACCCACGCCCCGTTGCTACGTATCGAGCGCGTGTCTTATACCTATGGCGACAAACCCATGGAGTGGCGCTTGGGCATGTGTCTGACTAATGAGCATCATTATCTAAATCATCTTGAGTGAGTAGCACTGGAGGCAACATGACGACCGAAGAAATAAAGCACAAGAATATCGACACCAGCATGCTGGGTGGCTATTGGCCTGGTATTCAACTGTATTACCCGCCCGTCAAATATGCCCCCGCCCTCGGCATTTATGAAGACCTTGAGGCGGCCTCGTTGCGCATGAAGAAACACGCTCATGCCACCCACGCCCACACGCTCATCTTCGACTTGGAAGATGGTTGTCGCCAGAAAGAATTGAGTCGCCAGTTACTACGTCAGGAGCTGCCTCACTTCCAACGCAGACACGAAGTCGCCATCGCGATTCGCGTCAATCCGTTCCGCACCGAAGAGTATGAAAAGGATATGGTGCTGGTGAAGGACATGGCAGAGTTCATAGACGTGGTGATGTTGGCTAAGGCTGGTGAAGCCTATGGCGCACCTGAAGTGCGCGATCTGTCGAGTTTCCTGGCAGGACTCCCGCACCCTATCACCATCCAACCTATCATCGAGCATCCCAAGTCGCTGAAGATCGCGCCCGAGCTGATGCAGTACAGCACGGTAAAACACGTGGTATTCGGTATTCACGACTTCTCTAAAGCGATGGGTATCCAGATCACGCCCGAGCATTGGACGGAAGAGCTTAAGTATTACCTCAACCAGATCATGTTCGAGGCACGTATCGCAGGTAAGGGCGTCATCGGTGGTGTGGAGACGCTGATCGGCTCCAGCAGCATGCCCACAAATTTCTTAGAGCCGCATGATGTGCGTCGCTGGTTGGACTTGCACGGCGAGAACGAATCGCACATCGTCTATAAGCATGCGTGCCAAGAAGCGGCGAATGGATTGACCGGTAAGCAAGTCATCCATCCCGCGCACATCCATCTGTGCAAGGTCGCCTACACCCCCTCCCCCAGCGAGGTCGCCACCAAGATTCATATCTTGAAAGCCGCCATCGAAGCGGATGCACTGCTGGGCGGTGCGATCAAGTTCGAAGGCGAGATGCTCGACCCGCCGATGTTCGGTAAGGCATTGCAGACTTTGTTGCGCGCCTATTCATTGCGCGCCCTCACCCCTGCCGATACCGAATTCGCACTCACCGTTCTTAAACTCATGCCAGCTCAAGTGGTTCGCGAGAACTGGCCGTACGGCATCATCCTTTAGGAGAAAACATGTCCGCTCTCAAACCCTTCGCCCCTTGGGTATGGCAAGTCCCAGAATTCTTCAACATCGGCGTCGCCTGCACGGATGCACATCTGGGCAAACCTGCCGCCGACAACATCGCCATGATCGTGGAGGACGACAAACTAGGCACTTCGCAGATCACCTTTGCTGGTTTGGCTGAACGCACCAGTCGCTTCGGCCAAGTGTTGCGCGACCTCGGCGTGGGCGTGGGTGAACGCGTGTTGGTACGTTTGCCAAATAGTTTGGACTACCCCACTGCCTTCTTGGGCGCGATGAAACGCGGCGCGATCGCCGTACCGACTTCGACTTTGCTCACTGCCGAAGAGGTGGTGTATCTGGCGCAGGACTCAGGCGCATCGGTACTCGTCACTGACAAAGCCGCGTGGGCGACCCTCAAAGATAAATTGCATGACGCCGCCAATCTGCGTCATGTCCTACTTTCAGGCCTAGGTGCGGTAGAGGCTGTAGAAGGATTGGATGTACGAGACCTCGACACCGCATTGGCCGCCATCGAGCAGTTGGAAGCGCCACATCCCACCAAAGCGACCGACCCTGCCTATCTGGTGTACACCTCGGGCACGACGGGCTATCCCAAAGGCGTGTTGCATGCGCATCGCGCCATGATCGGCCGCACACCCGCTTCGACTTATTGGTTCGACTTCGCGCCCGAAGGCGACCGCATCATGCATTCGGGCAAATTCAATTGGACCTATGTGTTGGGCTCCGGATTGATGGACCCGCTGTATCTTGGCAAGACCGTCATCGTGCATGAAGGTAAGAACGATGCGAACACTTGGCCGCGCCTCATCAAGAAACACAGCGCCACCATCTTCGTGGGGGTGCCGACCATCTATCGCCAGATCGTGCAGAAGAGCGACCTCACTCAAGCCGACGTGCCCAGCCTGCGCCACTGCATGAGTGCGGGCGAACATCTGTCGGATGAAGTGCTGACGCAATGGCGCGAACGTTTTGGCGTGGACATCTATGAAGCGGTCGGCATGTCGGAGTTCTCTTACTACCTGTGCCAAACCAAGTCGCGCCCGATACGTCCCGGCTCGGCAGGTTTCCCGCAACCCGGTCATGCCATCCAGTTGCTTGACCCAGAGACTTTGCAGCCAGTGGCCACTGGTGAGGAAGGTATGATCAGTGTGCCCGACAACGACCCTGGCTTATTCCTGGAATACTGGAACCTGCCCGAAGAGACGGCCAAGCTGCGCCATGACGGCTGGTTCTTCACCGGCGACTATGCGCGCTACGATGCCGATGGCTACATCTGGTTCTTGGGACGCAAGGACGACATCATCAAGAGCTTCGGCTATCGCGTCTCGCCTTACGAGATCGAGCGTGTGTTGAAGTCGCATCCTGCTGTCGCCGATTGCGCCTCGGTAGGCGAAGAGATCGAAAAGGACAAGGTACTCGTCGTGGCCTACGCCATCCTGCATCCCAGTAGTACGACCACAGCAGATGAGTTGCTGGCCTTCGGGCGCGAACATCTGGCCGCCTACAAAGCGCCGAAGACGCTGTACATCGCCAAAGATTTCCCGCGCACCAAGAATGGCAAGATATTACGGCGCGACGTCAACCCAAGCATCGCTACGGCAAAATCGACACTCCGTTAAACAAGCACGCAAAAACCGAACAATGAAAAAAGCCTCGCATTTCTGCGAGGCTTTTTGATTGGTGCCGCCTATCGGATTCGAACTGATGACCTACCGCTTACAAG
>JAVHQJ010000309.1:0-29421 GCA_036171075.1 Sideroxydans sp.
CGCTGAACGCCTGATGCAGCAGCGACTTCTTCAGCTCGTCGAGGGCGGCGAGCTTACGCTGGTAGAGGGATTCGAGGCGTTGAGTTTCTTCGTTAACCGCGCTGAGTTTCGCTACCGTTGTTTGCTGAAGTGCCAGCGGTATTCGCGGCACTTGGTAACTACGCAACAGCTTTAGCGAAACTGTTTTCTGAGCTGCTCCTGTAGCGCCATCGTTGGCTTGCTTAAAAATTTGTGGCGACAGCAGCAAGTAGTAAAGCCACTCACTGTCCACATCAGATTTGGGGCGAATCAATCCAATGTGGCGTTGGAAGCAAAATTCTTGATGCTCCTTGAGTAAAACTGGAATACCAAAGGAACCCGTAACGGTGTAAAGCACGTCACCTTTCTGCGGCTTTTTATTCGGCTTCAATCGATCGAAATACTCACGCGACACCTTGAATGTATCGGCAAAATCAATTGTGCGAGTGTCCTTCACGACATTCCCGATGGTGATGAACGGAACACCACACGGAGCCTTAGGCGGCGGCATGTGGTCGCCGTCGGTAATATCAGTCGCTAAGTCTGCAAGCGTTACCAACTCACCCGTTTTACAAGCCTCAGCGAAAAAAGATTGCAGGTGGCTTTCGAACAGGGCGCGGGCGTTTTGCAGGTTCTGTTCGGCGTTGGCTTTGGCGGTGGCGATGCCGTCAAACGCTTCGTCGAGAATGCCGACGATGCGCTGCTGCTCGGAGAGCGACGGAACTGGAATTGGAATTTCTCTCAAACTGCCTTGATTCAGTTTCGGTACGGTGAGTCCTGAAACGAACTCGGACAAGTCGGAGTGAACCAAAAAGTGAATAAGCCAGTTATCGGTTATTTCGGAGCGATGTGGGCGCAACACATGAGCATGGTTGTTAACCCAACACTTTCCTTCAATAGCAAATGCGGTGTTCTCGCCAGATGCCCACTTTGCACCGTCCTCACCAACAAGCACTAGCTTCTCATCAAAAAGATAACCATCCACATAACTCAAAATACCAGTAGCACCGTAATACGGATATTCACCAGTAACACGGTCACATTTTGTGATTGGCTTTCGTTGACTATCCAGCACATCACAAAGATTGCCGAGCGTTTTAACCTGCCACCCTGCCTTCATCGCGCAGCACCCAAAGAACCGTCATTCCCGCGCAGGCGGGAATCCAGTGGGTTTAAACAAAAGGCATTTTTTAATTGCTGGATTCCCGCCTGCGCGGGAATGACGAGCGGGGAGGGAATGACGAGAACGGGCTTATTCATTCCCTATCCATTCCTGCAACTTGTGCTGTAGCTCTTCTTTGCTGGGCAGGTAGAGTTGGTATTCCCGCGCGTGGATGTTGGCATCTTTGGGTAGGGTGATTTCCACCAGTGCTTCGTGCTTTTTCTTACACAGGATGATACCGATGGTGGAGCTTTCGGTTTCGGTTTTGACGTGGCGGTCAAAGTAGTTAACGTACATCTGCATCTGGCCGAGGTCTTGATGGGTGAGTTTGCCGATCTTGAGGTCGATCAATACATAGCAGCGCAGCAGGCGGTTGTAAAAAACCAGATCAACGAAGAAATGATCGTCGTCAAAGGTGAAGCGTTTTTGCCGTGCTTCGAACAAAAATCCTTTGCCCAGCTCCAGCAGAAAATGTTCGATCTGGTTGATGAGGGCGGTTTCAAGGTCGGATTCGGAATAGCGTGCCTGTTCGCCGAGGCCGAGAAATTCCAGCACCAGCGATTCTTTAAGCAGGTCTTTGGGCTGGCTGACGATTTGCCCTTGCTGCGCCAGTTGGCGGATGCCATCTTTGTCGCGGCTCAGGGCGAGGCGTTCGTAGAGGCTGCTATCGAACTGGCGTTTGAGTTCGCGTAGCGTCCAGCTTTGACTGCTGGCTTCGATTTCGTAAAAGCTGCGTTCGTCTGAATTCTTAACACCCAACAAAAAAACATAGTGCGACCAACTCAATGTGAACGAAGCAGCGGATTGTCCAGTCGTTGTCTGGATATTCTGAAACGGAATGTTGTGTGTTACAGCCAATTGGTCAGACACTGTCTGACCAATTGGCTGAGTGGAAGATAAGTCAGACGCTGTCTGACTTATTCTCTCTGAATACAGTAGATAAAACTGCCGCATCAGTTTGAGATTGGTCGTCGAAAAACCATTGCCAAACTCAGCGGTTAGCTGTTCTGCCAAGAGCTTGATGATTTCTTTACCGTAGGCAGCGCGACTATCACCCTGCTGTTCAAACGAAACGATATGCCGTCCAATCTCAAAGTTGGTGCGCACTTGTACAAGATCAACACCGCGCGCTACAGTGTTGCGTGCGGCAACAAGCAATTCACGAATGCGCTGATAAACCGCTGTTTCAGTGAAGGCTGCCGCCGCCTCTTGCACCTGTTTGCTCATAACAGTCTCCGTATCGTTGCTAGCACTTCCGCACTCTCCGCATCCAGCGCGCCTATCTCGTCCATGATGTCTTGCGGGCTGCGATGCACCACCGCTTCGCCGCCATCGGGATTTTTCACCGAGAGGTCGTAAGTCGTAGCGTCAATGCTCGCCGCATCCACGCTCCAGCTCTTGGGCGAATCGGCAAAGGTCTTTTGCAACTCGATAAATTCGGCGAGGTCGGCATCGTTGAGCGGGTTGGTCTTGCCCAAATTCCGGGCCTGCCCTGAGCTTGTCGAAGGGGAGAGCTGGTAGTACCAGATTTTTTTCGTTGCCGCGCCCCCTTCGACACGGCTCAGGGCAGGTTTCTCAAAAAACAGCACGACGGTTTTCACGCCCGCGCCTTGAAAGGTGCCGCCGGGGCAGTCGAGCACGGTGTGCAGGTTGCAGCTTTCGAGCAGGTGTTTTCTTAAACTCACCGAGGCGTTGTCGGTGTTGCTGAGGAAGGTGTTTTTGATGACCACCGCGCCGCGTCCGCCCGCTTTCAGAAACTTGATGAAGTGCTGCAAAAACAGGAAGGCGGTTTCGCCGGTCTTGATGGGGAAGTTTTGCTGCACTTCCTTGCGTTCTTTGCCGCCAAAGGGCGGGTTGGCGAGGACGATGTCGAAGCGGTCCTTGTCCTGCACGTCGTTGAGGTTCATGCCAAGGGTGTTGGCGTGGGCGATGTTGGGTGCTTCGATGCCGTGCAGGATCATGTTCATGATCGCGATGACGTAGGCGAGGCTTTTCTTTTCGATGCCGTAGAAGGTGGTTTCTTGCAGGGTTTTTAGGTCGCTCGTGGTGAGCTGTGGCTTCGTTCTCAAATAATCGAACGCTTCGCACAAGAAGCCCGCACTGCCACATGCACCGTCATAAATGGTTTCGCCGATTTTGGGGTTGACTACTTGCACCATGGCGCGAATGAGCGGGCGCGGGGTGTAGTACTCGCCGCCGTTGCGCCCGGCGTTGCCCATGTTTTTGATCTTGGCTTCGTACAGGTGCGAGAGTTCGTGCTTTTCCACTTGCGAGCCAAAGCGCAGCTCGTCGATGTGGTCGATGATGTCGCGCAGGTTGTAGCCACTTTGAATTCTGTTTTTGATTTCGCCAAAGATTTCGCCGATTTTGTATTCCAGCGTTTTGGCGTTGTCGGCTTTTTCTTTGAAGCGGTGCAGGTAAGGGAACAGCTTGCCGTTGACGAATTCGATCAGGTCGGAGCCGGTCATGGCGGCGTTGTGGTCGATCTTGGCCGCCTGCCCTGAGCCTGTCGAAGGGACCTTGGGCGCGGCCCATGTCTCCCAGCGATAAGGTGGATCGAGCAGGTAGGTGTATTTCTTGCCCTCCAGTTCGGCTTCCATGGCTTTGCTGTGTTCGAGCGCGTCTAGATATTTGAGGAACAGCAGCCAAGAGGATTGTTCGGTGTAGTCGAGTTCGCTGGCGCAGCCCGCTTCTTTGCGCAGGATGTCGTCGATGTTTCTGAAGGTTTGTTCGAACATGCTTTGAGCGCCTCTCTGGTATGGAAAAAGCCCGCCAATCGGCGGGCTTTCATAGCGAAAAAGACTAGCTGCGATAACTGGCGTTGATCTTCACGTAGTCGTAAGAGAAATCGCATGTCCACAATGTGGCGTTCACTGCACCGCGATTGAGCACCACGCGGATGGTAATGTCACTCTGTTGCATCACGCGTGCGCCGTCTTCTTCCTGATAGCTCTGGGCACGTCCGCCATGCTCGGCGACCAGCACATCATCCAAATAGACCTTCAGTTTTTCGACATCCAAATCTTTAACGCCAGCATAACCAATCGCAGCAAGGATGCGCCCCAAGTTGGGATCTGAAGCGAAGAAGGCCGTCTTCACTAGCGGAGAATGAGCAATGGCATAGCCGATTTTTTTACATTCAGCTTCGTCTTTGCCACCTTGCATTTGGATAGTGATGAACTTGGTCGCCCCCTCGCCATCACGCACGATGGCTTGCGCCAGAATCGTTGCGACTTCGGTAACAACGGCCTGCATCGCTGCACAATTCGCCGCATCAATCGTCACACCACTCTTGCCTGTGGCAATCAACATCAGCGCATCGTTGGTGGACGTATCACCATCCACGGTGATGCAATTGAAGGAGAGATTAGCTGCTTCGCTAACGATCTTTTGCAGCAGGGGTTGCGCGATGGCGGCATCGGTCGCAATGTAGCCCAGCATGGTGGCCATGTTGGGGTGGATCATGCCTGAGCCTTTCGACATGCCCGTGACGGTGACTGTCTTGCCGTTGATTTGAACTTGACGCGATACCGCTTTGGCAACGATGTCCGTCGTCATGATGGCTTGCGAGGCATCGAACCAATTATCTGATTTGAGATTGCCAATAGCCGCAGGCATCCCTGCAACGATCTTATCAACGGGGAGCGGCTCCATGATAACGCCCGTGGAGTAAGGCAACACTTGTTCGATTGCGCAACCTAACAACTTGGCGAGTTCCGCACAGGTCTGACGCGCGGCGGCCATACCTTGTTCACCCGTTCCTGCATTCGCATTGCCCGTATTAACCAACAATGCGCGAATGCCTTTACCGGATGCCAGATGAGCCTTCGCCAAGGTAACGGGGGCGGCACAGAAGCGATTGGTGGTGAACACGCCAGCCACCGTCGCACCTTCGTCCAACTTGATGACTAACAGGTCTTTGCGATTTGGGCGTTTGATGCCCGCTTCTGCAATACCTAAAGAAACGCCCGCAACGGTCAGCAAAGAACCCGCAACGGGCGCAGTAAGATTAACTGGCATGGGTGACAACCTCAATTAATGATTTTTAATTCGACGCGGAATGAGACACAACCGAGCCCCGCGAGAAACGCGGAGCCCTCAATTAGAAACGACCACCTGTTTTGTACAGATAATTTGTCATCTCAACGGACTGTGCATTCATGCGACGTACGATGCCGTGCGTGTGGCGCACGATACCGCGCATCACGTAATAGACGATGGCAGGTTGCGAGTTCAACAGCGATTCAAACTTGCAACGCTCCAGTAACAACACTTTGCAATTGGTCTTTGCCACGATGGTCGCGCTGATCTGTGAAACATTACCACCGACGAAAGTGATGATACCTGCCAAATCGCCGGGTTGCAGCAAATGTAATGTCGCTTGCTCACCGCCCACATGCGCCGTCGCCTCAACTTCGCCACTTGCCAGTACGATTAAGGTGTTTTTTAGACGCTCCTCGCCCGGTTTTAACAGCGCTTGTCCCGCCTTAAATTCAACCACCTCAAATAACTGCCCTAGCGACTCAATCTCAGCATCGCGCAGTTCTTCAGTCAAAGTGGAGCTATGTAATGTTTGCAGAATCAAATCATCAATCGGCATGCTTATCTCCCAGTGGAATCAATATGTTTAGTTCAACTTACCATGACACTGCTTAAATTTTTTCCCCGAACCACACGGACAAGGATCGTTGCGCCCCACCTTTTCACCCGTGCGCACAAACGGCTGTGCCTCGACTTGCGCTGACTCGGCGGGAGCCAATGCCTCTTCGTAGTCCGCGTGATGATACTGCACATTTTCTGGTGAATGGGGTGCTTCAGTGGCAGCCACATCCACATCACTGCGAATCTGCACTGTCATTAAAGTTTGCGACACCTCGCGTTTAATCGCATCCAACATATTGGAGAATAGTTCAAACGCTTCGCGCTTATATTCTTGTTTGGGATTTTTTTGCGCATAACCACGCAAATGAATACCTTGGCGCAAATGATCCAACGCAGCCAAATGTTCGCGCCATTGTTGATCCAGCGTTTGCAGCATCACGATGCGCTCATAACCATGCATCACTTCAGCACCCACCATATCTACCTTGGCTTGATACTGCAGCTGTGCTGCATCGAGAATGCGCTTTAATAAACCGTCTTGATCAAGTTGCTTGTCCGCTTCCATCCATTGCAGCAAGGGTAGATGCAATTGAAAATCTGCTGCCAGTGCCTTCTCCAAGCCCTGCACATCCCACTGCTCTTCCATACTTCCATGGGGTAAATATTCGGCGAACAACTCGCTTAACACTGCTTCGCGCATCGCAGTGATAGTCTCGCTAATGTCGGTGGCTTCAAGCAATTCGGCGCGTTGCTGGTAAATGACCTTTCGCTGATCGTTGGCAACATCGTCGTATTCCAGAATCTGCTTACGCATATCAAAGTTACGCGCTTCCACTTTGCGTTGCGCATTTTCGATCGCACGCGTTACCCATGTATGTTCAATCGCCTCACCTTCGGGCAATTTGAATTTATTCATAATGGCCGCCACACGATCCGACGCAAAAATACGCAGCAGAGGGTCTTCCAACGACAGATAAAAACGGCTTGATCCAGGGTCGCCTTGACGTCCCGAACGACCGCGCAGCTGGTTGTCTACACGACGCGACTCATGGCGCTCTGTACCAATAATATGCAATCCACCACTGGCCACCACTTGTTGGTGAATAGGCAGCCATTCTGCTTTCAACTGCGCCACGCGTTGCTCACGCGTCGCAGCATCCAAACTCTCATCCATGCGCACCAACTCGATAGGCTTCTCCACGTTGCCACCCAGCACGATGTCGGTTCCGCGACCCGCCATATTGGTAGCGATGGTGATCATCTTGGGGCTGCCCGCTTGCGCCACAATTTCTGCTTCACGCGCATGTTGCTTGGCGTTCAACACTTGGTGCGGCAACTTGGCTTTGTCCAACAAACTCGACAGCAACTCGGACGTTTCAATCGAAGTTGTACCCACCAACACAGGTTGCCCGCGCTCGTAGCAATCACGCACATCGGCAATCACGGCAGTGTATTTTTCTTGCGCGCTCAAAAACACCTTGTCCATTTTGTCGTCACGCACGGTAGGACGGTGCGGCGGCACAATAACGGTTTCCAAGGTGTAAATAGATTGAAACTCAAACGCTTCGGTATCTGCCGTGCCCGTCATGCCAGACAGTCGGTTGTACATGCGGAAATAGTTTTGGAAAGTGATCGATGCCAGCGTTTGATTCTCTTTCTGAATCACCACGCCCTCTTTAGCTTCCACCGCTTGATGCAAGCCATCCGACCAGCGACGGCCAGACATTAAGCGCCCCGTAAATTCATCCACAATGACGACTTCATTATTTTGAACCACGTAGTGTTGATCGAGATGGAACAGGTTGTGCGCACGCAATGCGGCATACAGATGATGAATCAGTGTGATATTGGCGGGGTCATACACGCTACCCCCCGTAGGCAACAGCCCTGCCTGCGCCAATAGCTGCTCGGCATGTTCATGCCCTACTTCGCTCAACAATATCTGATGGTTTTTCTCATCCACATGATAATCGCCTGGCGCATTTTCATCCGCTTGCCTCACCAAATTCGGTGCGAGCTTATTCATTTGCGTATAGATGTCGAGATTGTCATCTGCCTGACCCGATATAATGAGCGGCGTGCGCGCTTCATCAATCAAAATGGAGTCCACCTCATCCACGATGGCAAAATTTAATCCGCGTTGAAAGCGCTCATCCGCTTGCGCCGCCATATTGTCGCGCAAGTAGTCGAAACCAAACTCATTGTTCGTGCCGTAAGTGATGTCTGAACCATAGGCGGTTTGTTTTGTCGCATGATCCATGCTGGTCAAAATAACCCCGACCGTCAAACCCAAGAAACGATATAAACGCCCCATCCACTCTGCATCGCGCGCCGCCAAATAATCATTCACCGTCACCACATGCACACCTTTGCCAGACAGGGCATTCAGATAGGCGGGCAAGGTTGCCATCAAGGTTTTACCTTCACCAGTGCGCATCTCGGCAATTTTCCCGTAATGCAATACCATGCCACCAATGAGCTGCACATCAAAGTGGCGCATCTGCAAGGCGCGTTTGCCCCCCTCCCGCACTACTGCGAAAGCCTCTGGCAATAGTGCATCTAACGTTTCACCTTGTTGTACACGTTGCTTAAATTCTGCGGTCTTGGCACGTAGCTCATCATCCGACAAAGCCGCGATGCTCGCCTCCAGCGCGTTGATTTGCAGCACTGTTTGACGATATTGTTTGAGTAAGCGGTCGTTACGGCTACCGAAGAGGGATTTCAACAAATTGGAGATCATGCTGTTATTTTCTGATAAGTCGGTTACAAACAAATAAAAAAAGGGTGAGGCTTTCACCTCACCCCCGCTTCAAAATGGAACGTTTTAGCTGGCTGCTTTTTGCAGGAAGCGTACCGGATTCTGCGCGGAGCCTTTGTATCTCACTTCAAAGTGCAGGTGATTGCCTGTTGAACGTCCTGTACTGCCCACTTTCGCAATCTCATGTCCGCGTCGAACCACATCACCTACTTTGACCAACAATTTTGAAGCGTGCGCATAACGCGTAATCACTTCATTGCCGTGGTCAATTTCAACCATATTACCATATTGAGGATGGGTATCTGCGTACACCACTACCCCCCCAGCAGAGGCATAAATCGGGGTACCTTCGGGCACCATATAATCCACCCCTTCATGCATGGCACTTTGCCCAGTGAAAGGGTCAATGCGCCAGCCAAAATTAGAGGCATACCAAGCCGTCGTCACAGGTGCCACCGACGGCAGCATTTTTTTATCCAGGCGATCTTGCTGAAGCAGGGTTTCCAATGCAACCAATTTATCGCCACGGTCTTTCAACAATTCCGACAACTCCACCATCTGATTATCCATCAGTGTGAAGGTCACCGCTTGTGGCATAGCCGGAATAAAAGGCCCGCCTTGTGCGGGGGCTTGCCCAAATGAAAACTCTTGCGGCTTCATCCCCGTCATTTTGGCTAGGCGCGCACCTAAGCCATCCAAGCGTTGTAGCTGCGCCTGCATTTGCCCCAAACGCATCGCCATCGCATCCAAACTTTTATGCAGATAGGCTTGTTCCTTCTGTTGTTCGGCAGCTTGTGCGCTGGCTAGCCAGCCACGCAACTCATCGCTCACTGCACCAGGCTGAAAACGCACAATGGCATACTGCACCGTAAGCACTGCCGCCAAAAAGAGTATCAAGGCCATAGTTAGCGCAATCATTGCATGTGTGCCTGTCAGCGTTACACTGCGCGCCTTCGCAAACCGATTTGAAACTAGAATAATATTCACGTACCCACTCCTTTCGTGATTCCACCCACCTAATGACACAACGCCTTAAGGCTTTTCTGAATAGCAATAGAGATTTACGACAGCTCACTCAACGCGTGGGTGAGATTGCTGCGCTGCAACATCAATATCTACTGCTTGCCCCCGCCTCTTTGTCCCAATCAAGTCGCATCGTTCAGCGAAAAGGACAGATGCTTATCATTGCCGCCGACAACGGCGCCGTGGCGGCAAAACTACGGCAAATGAGTGACGAATTAATTTCTTCATTTATTACAATGGGATGCGAGGTTACTGGAATTCAAATCAAGGTGCAAGTACGCATTTTGCCGAGCGCCCGCAAGCCGCTTCCACGGAGCATCGGAGAACAAGGGAAAAAGGAATTAGAAACGTTAGCGCAAAGCCTAGAAAATAGCCCGCTGAAGAGTGCGCTAGAAAGATTAGCGCGACAACGCCTTAAACCATAACCCGCCAAGCAATCAGTCCATAGCGCTCAAACAAATACAGCGCGCCAAATACCAGCCCAACGAAACCGATAAAACGTACCACCTGCCAAGCAAAACGCGCATACCGAGCGTCGCGTGTGAACAAGAACGCGCCGTATGAGATCACCACAAGCAAGGCTGAAACCAGGAAAGCTAGTCGAATCAACATGCGAAATCCTTTACGCGACCTGCATTTGCAAACGCAAAAAATCAGGCGCTTCTTCTGACTTATCAAACGTCACAAACTCCCACGCCGACTCGTCCGCCAGCAGCGCGCGACATAAGGCATTATTCAGCGCATGGCCTGACTTAAAACCTGAAAATGCGCCAATGACAGGGTGCCCTAGCAAGTACAAATCACCCATCGCATCCAACACTTTATGTTTGACGAACTCATCATCAAAACGCAATCCATCTGGGTTAATCACACGATACTCATCCATCACAATCGCGTTATCCAAATTGCCACCTAGCGCCAATCCCTGTGCGCGCATGTTTTCCACATCTTGCATAAAGCCAAATGTTCGTGCGCGACTCACTTCCTTAATATAGGAGTGTTCTCCTAAATCAATGCTCACTGTTTGCTTTGTATTGGCAAATACAGGATGTGAAAAATTAATGGTGAAATTCAGCTTATAGCCATTGAAAGGATCAAAGCGTACCCACTTATCTCCCTCCTTCACCTCAATCGTTTTCTTAATACGCATAAACTTCTTGGCCGCAGCCTGCTCCACGATCCCCGCCGACTGGATTAAAAAAATAAACGTCCCCGCACTGCCGTCCATGATGGGCAATTCAGGACTGGTCAAATCAACTACCGCATTGTCGACACCCAATCCTGCCATTGCAGACATCAGATGCTCCACCGTCGCAATGCGCGCCCCCTCACTTTCCAAGCAAGTGGATAGCCGAGTATCGTGAACCGACATCGCCTGCGCGCGAATCGACACGGGTTGTGGTAAATCTACCCGACGAAAAACAATGCCGCTATCCACCTCACCCGGACGTAGCGTGAGATACACCTTCTCCCCCGTGTGCAAACCTACACCCGTCGCCTGTACTGTCGTTTTCAATGTACGTTGCTTGACCATATCTGTTCGCTTGATTTAGCTAGATAAAACACCTTTGAAGTTTAGCACAGCAACCCCCGCCGATTTCCTTGTACTGCCACCCGACGAAGGATGCCATTTAAAACAAAAAGGCTACCTCTTAAAGGCAGCCTTTTAGCGAGTCCGCTTCAATATAAACACACGATGCTGTTATGCACCCGTCCACACGCAATTAGTCTGCCTGCTTACGCAAGAACGATGGAATATCCAGCGTATCGACACCCGATTGTTTCATCGCTTCCACCGTTTCGCGGTGACGTCCGCTGCGGAAGTAGGTCGCTGTTTCCAGCTCGCTGTAATCCACCATGGGCGCATCGTGTGTGCCCGTGCGCAGTTGTTGTTGCGGTACGAGCACGGGTTTGGCTTGTGGCTTGCGTGCGATAGCGCCCAAGCCGGTAGCCACAATGGTGACGCGCAATTCGTCACCCATAGCTTCATCAAACACCGAGCCCACAATAACCGTGGCTTCGGAGGCGGCGAACTGGAAGCAGTTCATTACTTCGTGCAACTCTTCCAAAGTGAGATTGCTGCTAGAGGTAATGTTCACCAGTACGCCACGTGCGCCTGACAAGTCCAAATCTTCCAGCAAGGGGCTGGCAATCGCTTGTTCGGCAGCGCGTTGTGCGCGGCCTTCACCGTGCGCGGAAGCCGAACCCATCATCGCCATGCCATTTTCGGACATCAAGGTGCAAATATCTGCGAAGTCCACGTTGACCATGCCTGGCACATTGATGACTTCAGCAATCCCTGCCACCGCACCTTGCAACACGCCATTCGCGGCTTTGAACGCTTCGGGCAACGTTGTCTTGCCGCCCAACACTTCCATCAACTTTGAATTAGGCACAACGATGAGCGAGTCCACATATGCGCCTAACTCTTCGATACCTTGTTGCGCCAAAGCCATGCGGCGACCTTCGTAAGCGAACGGTTTAGTGACGACGGCAACGGTAAGAATGTTCATCTCTTTCGCTACTTGCGCCACGATAGGGGCAGCCCCTGTGCCTGTGCCGCCGCCCATGCCTGCAGTGATGAACACCATGTTCGCGCCGCGTAACATTTCCGCGATGCGTTCACGATCTTCTTCTGCCGCCGCCTGGCCTACCGCAGGTTTGGCGCCCGCCCCCAAACCCTTGGTTAAGGTCGCACCGATTTGCAATTGAACGCGCGCTTTACTGCGTTGCAATGCTTGAGCGTCGGTATTGATGGCAATAAATTCGACCCCCTGCACGCCTTGCTCGATCATGTGGTCGATTGCATTACCGCCGCAACCACCTACTCCGATCACCTTAATTACCGCGCCTTGCAGTTGTTCATCTAACAGTTCGAAAGCCATCATTTTTCTCCTTATCGTAAATTACAAAGACCTAACCCCAATACCCATAAAACACATCTCTTAAAAATTATGCTTGAACCAATCTTTCATATTTTTCAGCACATCCTTAAACGAACCCGAACTCACGCGCGACACTTCATTACGCTGAAACTGCTCCAAGCCGTACACCAACAAACCCACTCCCGTTGCATAGCGTGGTGTCTTCACCACCGCCGACAAACCGCCGATGTTGCGTGGCAATCCAAGGCGCACGGGCAAATGAAAAATCTCTTCGCCCAGCTCTACCATTCCTTGCATGGCACTACTGCCCCCCGTAATCACGATGCCTGATGACAGAGCGTCTTCAAACCCGCTACGACGCAACTCGGTCTGCACCAAGGAATACAGCTCTTCGATGCGCGGCTCGATGACCTCGGCCAAGGTTTGACGCGACAACATGCGCGACCCGCGTTCGCCCACACCCGGCACTTCGATGGGCGCATCGGGTGCCAACTGACGCAAGGCACAGCCGTATTTAATTTTGATGTCTTCCGCATCTTTAGTCGGCGTGCGCAATGCCATTGCGATGTCGTTGGTAATCTGGTCGCCAGCAATGGGAATAACCGCCGTATGACGAATCGCGCCCCCCGTAAAAATCGCCACATCCGTGGTGCCGCCGCCAATGTCAATTAGGCATACCCCGAGTTCACGCTCGTCGTCAGCCAGCACTGCTTTGCTGGAAGCCAGTGGCTGCAACATCATCTCGTGTACTTCCAAACCACAGCGATGAATACATTTCAAAATGTTCTGCACCGCCGACACCGCGCCCGTCACGATGTGAATCTCTACTTCCAAACGCATCCCACTCATGCCCAGCGGTTTTTTGATTCCCTCTTGCCCGTCGATGCTGAATTCCTGTTCGAGGATGTGCAAAATTTGTTGGTCGCCCGGCAAGCTAATCGAACTGGCTGTTTCAATGGCTCGCACCACATCGGCTTGCGACACTTCTTTGTCTTTAATTTTGATCATGCCGTGCGCATTCGAGCTGCGAATATGTCCACCCGCGATGCCCGTGTAGACCGTAGTAATTTTGCAATCCGCCATCAGCTCGGCCTCCTGCAATGCTTGCTGCACCGCAGCCACGGTGGCATCAATGTTCACCACCATGCCTTTTTTCATGCCAGATGATTCCGTCATCCCCGCACCGATAACTTCTAGCTTTCCTTCTGCATTGACCTCGGCCACGATGCATGCGATTTTCGACGTGCCAATATCCAAGCCCACAATTAAATTTTTATTTTCTTTACTCATCTTCACTCCCTCAAACATCACTGCCAGGCATATACGCTGCAAACCCATTGCGATACCGCAAGTCCACGCGTCGCACTGCTTGTTGATTCATCGCGAGGCTGTAGGGATAAACCTGTACAAACCGCGCCAAGCGCGCCTGCATCTCCTCTCGCCCCAACTCAATCAACATGCCGCCCTCTAATTTCACTTGCCACGCAAAGCGCGGTGAATAACTGATTTGCGCAATCTGCTGATGGAGCGGCAGCAAAATTGCATTCAGCTCGGCGTGCAACTGACTCACCTGCAAAGCACTGTCTGCTTGCCCCATAAAATCGGGAAGCTGGGCATCGGTTTGCGCCACGAATACTTCACCGTGCGTATTGACCAACGCCGCTTTATTCCAATGTGCCAATGCCACATGTTCTTCAATATCCACCTGCAAGCGCCACGGAAATTTACGCCGCACACTTACGCTACGCACCCACGGCAACACCTCAATACCTTGCCGCGTTTTTTCCAGATCGACGGTGAAGAAATTTCCACTCACCTGCTCGCGCACCACCTTCTGCAATTCCTCTTCCGACACACGCTGCGGTGCGGCCGCCAACTCCACCGTATTCAGCGGGAACTCCGGCATGCGCAACACATAACGCGCCGCCCCCACCAACACCAACATCACGCTCACGCTAAACAAAAAGTTGGCGATGCTGCGTAGAAGTAGGTGGTTATCCCACATGCGCAGACTCCAACACCTGCACCACCAACTGCTCGAAACTGATGCCCGCCTCACGTGCTGCCATCGGCACCAAGCTGTGGTCAGTCATGCCAGGCGAGGTGTTCACTTCCAATAGATAGGCCTTGCCATCTGTACCGCGCAGGAAATCCACACGCCCCCAACCTTGCCCACCGATCACGGCGAAACCTTGCTGTGCCAGTGCTTGCATCTCGGCTTCTTGCGCGGCACTCAAACCGCAAGGACATAGGTAGCGCGTGTCATCGCGCAGATACTTCGCTTCGTAGTCATAGAACTCGTTGGCAGGCTCGATCTTGATGACCGGCAAGGCACGACCATTCAAGATCGCTGCTGTGTATTCACCGCCACCGATGAAACGTTCTGCGATCACCAACTTGTCGTGCTTGGCAGCTTCTTCGTAAGCAGTCTTCAACTCACCAACTTGTTTCACTTTGCTGATGCCGACACTTGAACCCTCGTTCGCTGGCTTCACGAACAGCGGCAGTCCCAAACGTTGAACTACTACATCCCAATCACTGTGCTCGTTAAGCATTATGAAGTCGGGGATAGGCAAGCCCGCCGCTTGCCAGATCATCTTGGTGCGCCACTTATCCATGGCGATGGAGGACGCCATCACGCCGCTACCTGTGTAAGGGATGCCCATCAACTCCAACGCACCTTGCACCGTACCGTCTTCGCCGTAACGTCCGTGCAACGCGATGAACACTCGATCAAAACGCTCGTCCAGCAGATTGTGCAGATCACGTTGCGCAGGATCGAATGCGTGCGCATCCACACCACTGCGTTGCAATGCCGCCAGAACCGCAGCGCCACTCTTCAATGACACTTCGCGCTCTGCCGAACGTCCGCCGAACAGCACCGCCACTTTTCCAAATTTTTTCATTTGCTCCATTCAACACCTCAAACCAGCCACAGAGACCACAGAGATCACAGAGAGCGTGTGCGAACTTTTTTCTCTGTGTGCTCTGTGGTCTCTGTGGCTAAATGTTTTTATCTCCCACAATGCGCACCTCAGGATGTAGTTCCACACCCGTCTGCTGCAACACAGTCGCCTTCACTTCTTCGATCAAACTCTCGATATCCGTCGCGGTCGCCTCGCCGATGTTCACGATGAAGTTGGCATGCTTCTCCGACACCTGCGCCCCCCCGATGGTCTTGCCCTTCAGCCCACAGCCCTCGATCAGCTTCGCCGCATGATTTCCTTCTGGATTGCGGAACACCGAACCACAGTTAGGCAGTTGCAACGGCTGGCTGGCGCTGCGCTTCTCCATCAATGCCTTGATGTCTTGGCGCGCTTTTTCCACATCGCCTGCTTCCAACTTCAACCACGCACCCACAAAGAATTCTTCGCTTGCCTCATGCAATGCCACGTGGCGATAGCCAATGTCGTATTCCTGCGGGATGCGTTCGATCAATTCACCACTGCGCGTCAACACTTGCACGCGCACCACCTTCTGCCATGTCTCGCTGCCGTAACAGCCTGCGTTCATCGCCAACATGCCGCCCATCGTGCCGGGGATGCCAACAAAGAACTCCGCGCCGCACAAATTGTTGGTCGCCGCAAAACGCGCCAGCTTGGCACCCGCCACACCGGCTTGCACGTAGATCAGATCACCGTCCATGCGCAGTTCGGTGAGTGCACCCAACATCAACACCACCGTGCCGCGATAACCACCGTCGCGCACCAACAGGTTGCTACCCAGACCGACCGCCATCAACGGTTCAGTCGCTGGCAGTTGCTGCAAGAAGCGCTGCAGGTCGGCGAGGTCAGCCGCCTGATACATCCGCTTGGCGACACCGCCCGCACGCCAACTGGTATGGCGGCGCATATCGACATCGCAGCTCAATTCGCCGCGAAGTTCGTCTGCCATGAACTGTGTCGGTTCGCTCATGTTCATTTTTTCGCCAGCTTCGTCACCAGATTCGGCACGCCGCCGATGCTGCCCGCGCCCATGGTCAGCACTACGTCGCCGTCACGCGCCATCTGCAAGATGGTCTGCGGCATGTCGGCGATGTTCTCGACGAAGGCAGCTTCGTTCTGTCCTGCCACACGCAAGGCGTGCATCAAGGCACGCCCATCCGCCGCGACGATTGGTTGCTCACCTGCCGCATACACTTCAGCGAGTGCCAAGCCATCCACGCCACTCAACACCTTCACAAAATCTTCAAACAAATCGCGCGTGCGGGTGAAACGATGCGGCTGGAAGGCCAGCAGCAAACGTCGTCCGGGGAATGCGCCGCGTGCTGCCGCCAAAGTCGCTTTCATCTCCACTGGGTGATGCCCGTAATCGTCGATGAGGGTGAACGAACCGCCTGACGCCAGCGGGATTTCGCCATAGCGCTGCATACGGCGTCCGACGCCTTCAAACTCTGCCAAGCCTGCAATAATCGCTTCTGGTGCAACCCCCACTTCCAGCGCCACCGCAATCGCAGCGAGCGAGTTGAGTACGTTATGCAACCCTGCCAGATTGACTGTGACCTCCAAATCCAAGGGGACATCATCGTGACGGCACAACGCAGTGAAGCGCATCTTGCCGCCCTCATGCCGCACATTCACCGCGCGGATCTGCGCACCTTCGCTGAAGCCATACGTCGTGATGGGTTTGCTGATGCGCGGCAGAATGTCGCGCACGTTCTCGTCATCCACACACAACATGGCACGGCCATAGAACGGCAGACGCTCGATGAAATCCACGAACGCCTGTTTCAATTTATTAAAGTCGTGAGCGTAGGTCTCCATATGGTCGGCATCAATGTTGGTGATGACGGCCAAGATGGGCGTAAGGTAGAGGAAGGATGCATCCGACTCGTCCGCTTCCGCCACGATGAATTCACCTGTGCCTAGACGTGCATTCGCACCGCTGCTGTTGAGGCGACCACCGATGACGAAGGTGGGGTCGTAGCCCCCTTTCGCCAACACGCTGGTCACCAGCGAAGTCGTGGTTGTCTTACCGTGCGTACCCGCCACCGCGATGCCCTGACGCAAGCGCATCAATTCCGCCAACATCACCGCACGCGGCACGATGGGGATGCGGCGTTCACGTGCCGCGACCACCTCAGGGTTGTCCGCTTTCACGGCCGTCGAGGTCACCACCGCATCGGCGTCTCGCAAGTTATTGGTGTCGTGACCGTAATGGATGCTCGCGCCCAAGGTCTCCAAACGTTGCGTTACGCCACTCTCCGCCAGATCAGAGCCGCTCACTTGGAACCCTAAATTGAGCAACACCTCGGCGATACCGTTCATACCGGAACCGCCGATGCCAACAAAGTGGATGTGTTTAATCTTATGTTTCATGCTGCCAATTCCTTACAAACGTTCACCACCGATTGCGTCGCTTCGGGTTTAGCCAAGCCACGCGCCGCTATCGCCATCGCCAGCAACTTCTCTCTTGTCATCTCTCGCAACAATTGCGCCAACTTCTCTGCGTTCAATTCTGTCTGTGGCAACAACACCGCTGCGCCCTGCTCACTCAAGAAACGCGCGTTGTAGGTTTGGTGGTCATCCACCGCAAACGGGAAGGGAACAAGAACACTCGCCACACCCGCTGCCGCCAACTCCGCGATGGTGAGCGCACCGGCACGGCAGATCACCACATCGGCATTCGCATACTGGTTCGCCATGTCGTCGAGGAACGCACGAATGTCTGCGTTCATTCCGGCTTGCTCGTACAACTTTTGCACAGTCTCGAAATGTTTCTTGCCTGTTTGGTGTAACACGCTGGGACGCTCTGCTTCACTCATCAGCGCTAATGCTTTCGGCAACGCTTCGTTCAAAGCCTGCGCACCCAAACTGCCTCCCACCACCAACACATTCAACTTGCCACTACGATTCGCGAAGCGTGTTTGCGGCTCTGCCACGGCGGCGATGTCGGCACGCACGGGATTGCCGCACCATGTCGTTGCCTTCAGCACATCAGGAAAGCCGCTCAACACTTTCGTCGCCAGCTTTGCCAGCACCTTGTTACTCATGCCCGCAATAGAGTTCTGTTCATGGATGACCAGGGGACGACGCAAGAGGGCAGCCATCAAGCCACCGGGTAGGGTGATGTAGCCACCCATGCCCAACACCACGTCGGGCCGATGACGGAAGATGGCATCCGCACTCTGACCCAAGGCTCGCAGCAAAGTGAACGGCAACGTGAGCAAGCGCACGATGCCTTTGCCGCGCACCCCAGAGAAGTTCACCCACGCGACGGGGTAGCCATGCTTGGGCACCAACTCTGCTTCCATGCTGTTGGGCGCGCCCAGCCAAACGATGTTCCAACCCTGCGCGTGCAGCGCATCCGCCACCGCCAATCCCGGATAGATATGCCCGCCCGTGCCGCCTGCCATAATGAGAATGGTGCGGTTCATTGTTTCACCTCAAAAGCAAATTCATTTGTCCACGAAAAACACGAAAAGACACGAACAAACCCACTGCACGTAAGCATTTCATTTCGTGCCTTTCGTGTCTTTCGTGGGCAATAGTTTTGATTCAATTTCATATCGGCAGTCCTTTAGCGACTCGCCTGTTCTCGTAGTCAATTCTTAACAACACCGCGATCGCAACCAGATTCACCACTACGCCGCTGCCACCGAAACTCAAGAACGGCAAGGTCAATCCTTTGGTCGGCAACACGCCCATATTCACGCCGATGTTGATCATGGCTTGCACGCCCAGCCATACGGCGATGCCTTGTGCCACCAAGGCAGGGAACAGTCGCTCCGACATCGCTGCCTGACGGCCAATAGCGAAGGCACGCACGATGAGCCATGCGAACAAAACCAAGACCGTAGCGACACCCACCAAGCCCAACTCTTCTGCAGTGACCGCCAGCAAAAAGTCGGTGTGCGCCTCGGGCAGATAGAACAGCTTCTCGACGCTGCCGCCCAGACCGACACCAAACCATTCGCCGCGACCAAAGGCGATGAGCGCGTGACTCAATTGATAACCTTTGCCATACGGATCGGCCCACGGATTCATAAATCCCACGACGCGTTCCATGCGATAAGGTGAAGAAAAAATCAGTGCCGCAAAAGCCAGCGGTACGGCTACGGTCAGTGCACCAAAAATCTTCAAGTTGAAACCGCCCAGCCACAAGGTGCACATGGCAATCGCCAAAATCACCACGAAGGCGCCCATATCGGGTTCGGACAAAAGCAAGGTACCCACTAAAAAAATTGCTAGAAACATGGGCAAGAATGGCTTGAGTATTTGGTCTTTCACCGCGCCTTTGCGCACCGCATAGTCAGCGGCGTACAACACGGCAAACAGCTTCATCAATTCAGAAGGCTGCAAATTAAATATCACCAGCGACACCCAACGACGACTACCGTTGACGACTTTACCTACACCGGGAATCAATACGAGCAGCAACAAAACTACGCCTAATAAAAATAGATAGGGGGCGTATTTTTGCCACACCTGTGTAGGCACATTGAAGGCCAGTACCGCAGCCACCAGCCCGATTGAAATGAACAGGCTATGTCGTATCAAATAATAAGCAGACTGATGGCCTGTAAATTTTCCTGCCTCCGCCGTCGCAATGGATGCGGAATACACCATCACCAAACCAATCGCTAACAGCCCCGTGACGATCCACACCAGCACGGCGTCATACTCGGCCATCGCGGCACGACGCGGCGCGTTCAAAGCGGCACTGTGCATGACGCCTCCACTTTTTTGACCGCCGCGATGAACGCCTCGGCGCGGTGCAAATAGTTGCGATACATATCAAAGCTGGCACACGCAGGTGACATCAACACCGCATCGCCGCGTTGTGCTGTCGCACTGGCGATGCGCACTGCTTCATCCATGTCACCTGCTTTCAAGATCGGCTTGCCACATCCTTGCAGTGCTTTTTCAATCAACGGCGCATCACGTCCAATCAAAATGACAGCGCGCGCATAGTGAGCGACTGCGTTTTTCAGCGGTGAAAAATCCTGCCCCTTGCCATCGCCGCCTAAAATCACCACCGACAATTTGCCCATGCCTTTAAGCGCAGCTTCGGTTGCGCCAACGTTAGTGCCCTTTGAATCATCGTAGTAAGTGACACCCCTCACTTCAGCCACTTTTTCGACGCGATGCGGCAAGCCTTTGAAGTGACGTAATGCTTTCACTAGAGGCGCAAGCGGCAGTCCCAGTGCGCGGCACAAAGCCAATGCGGCCAGTGCGTTCGCCACGTTGTGCAAACCACTTACTTGCAACTCGTCGGCGCGCATCATTTTTTGCGCGCCTTGCATTAACCACACCACTGCACCTTCACGCTTGATGCCCCAATCTGATTCGCCTATTGGAGCATTCAAACCAAAACTAATTTGTGGGCGTCCTGCAATCTGCATTGCGACGCTGCGCACATCTTCGCGATTCAGCACCTGCACACCTGCACCCTGAAAGATGCGCGCTTTAGCAGCGGCATACTTATCCATGCTGCCGTCGTAACGATCTAAATGATCTTCGGTCACATTCAACACAGCCGCCGCATCCGCAGCCAAGCTATGCGTCGTCTCTAATTGGAAGCTGGACAATTCCAGCACCCATACTTGCGGTTGTTGCGCACGTTGGCTCAAAGCATCCAACACGGCAGGCGAAATGTTGCCCGCCACTTGCGTATCCAAGCCAGCCTCAACACACATAGCTCCCACCATGCTGGTGACGGTGGTCTTACCATTCGCGCCGGTGATAGCGATGACTTTGGTGTTGCGTCGATAGTGATGAGTCGCCAGCTGTTGCGCGAGCAGTTCGATGTCGCCCACCAGGGGAATCCCTCGCGCGATAGCACGCTGCACGAAGGGTTCAGCCAGCGGCACGCCGGGACTAATGGCAATGCGCTCGATACCGATCAAAGACTCGTCGCGGAACGGCCCGCAATGCACATCCACCTGCGGCATTTCTTTGTACAAAGTTTCGATGCCCGGTGGGGTGGTGCGACTATCCGCCACGCAGACTTGCGCACCTTGCGCGGTCAACCAGCGTGCGAGTGACAGCCCGGTCTCGCCGAGGCCAATCACCAACACAGATTGATTGCGCAGTTCGTTCATTATTACTTCTTAATTCCTAGATGCCCGTTCGTGGTGAGTAGGCCGCAGGCCATATCGAACCATCCGGCGCGAAATGCGCCGGAATCCCTCGATACACCGCGCTGTGCGCGGCACTCGGGACGAACGGTAATGAGTTGCTTTAGGATTAGCCGCTTCATTTTTTACCTCAACTTGAGGGTTGCCAAACCAATCAACACCAACAGCATGGTGATGATCCAAAAACGCACAACGACCTGAGTCTCTTTCCAACCTTTTTGCTCAAAATGATGGTGTAACGGCGCCATCAACAAGATGCGCTGACCTGTACCGTATTTTTTCTTGGTGTATTTGAACCAAGACACTTGCAACATCACCGATACCGCCTCCACCACGAACACGCCGCCCATAATGAACAGCACCAACTCTTGTCGGATGATGACGGCAACCGCACCCAAGGCCGCCCCCAGTGCCAACGCGCCCACGTCGCCCATGAACACTTCAGCGGGATAGGCGTTGAACCACAAGAAAGCCAGACCTGCCCCCGCAATGGCGGCGCAGAAGATGGCTAATTCGCCCGCGCCAGGAATAGCCGGTTCGCCCAAATACTTGGAGAATTCGGCGTGGCCTGCAACGTAAGCGAAAATGGCCAGCGCACTCGCCACCATCACCGTCGGCATGATGGCCAAGCCATCTAAACCATCCGTTAAATTCACCGCGTTGCTACTGCCTACTATCACCAGATACACCAGCACGATGAATCCAACCATGCCCAGCGGAAACACCAGATGCTTGAAGAACGGCACGATGAGTTCGGTATGTGCAGGCAGCGTGGCATGCGACCACAAGAAGATGCCGACCGCCAAAGCAATGAGCGATTGCCAAAACATCTTGGCGCGTGCCGACAGGCCATCTGGATTGCGATGCACCACTTTGCGATAGTCATCCACCCAACCGATCGCCCCGACACCCAGCGTGGTAAGCAGCACCACCCAGATGTAAGCGTTGTGCAGATCGCCCCACAACAATGTGGTGATGGCGACCGAGGCAAGGATGAGCGCGCCGCCCATGGTTGGCGTACCCGCCTTCACCAAGTGCGTCTGCGGCCCATCGCTACGCACCGACTGACCGATCTTCATCGCGGTCAGTTTGCGAATCATCCACGGCCCTAACAGAAAGGAAATGCACAGTGCGGTCATTGCCGCCATCACCGCACGTAGCGTGATGTAGTTGAATACGGCGAACGTGCGAACGTCTTCTGCGAACCACTGGGCTAATGCGAGCAGCATGCTTCCTCCTTGTGTAGTGCGCAGAAACGCACGACTCGTTCCATCTTCATAAAGCGCGACCCCTTCACCAGCACCGTGGTCTGCGCATCCATCTCTTTTTCTAATGCAGTCTGCAAGGCTTCAATGTCCGCGAAGTGCTGCGCGCCTTGACCGAACTCTTTAACTGCGCCCGCGCTCATTGCACCTAATGCAAGCATGCGTTCAATACCTAGCTCACGCGCCGCTACACCCACTTCGTTATGAAATTTTTCTGCGTCTTCACCTAACTCGCCCATGTCGCCCAACACAAACACGCGCTTACCTTGCGCTTGTGCCAGCACATCTAGCGCAGCTGCCATCGAAGCGGGATTGGCGTTATAGGTGTCATCCATAATGGTTGCGCCATGCAAACCTGGCTTGCGTTGCAAACGCCCAGACACACCAGTGAACGCACTCAACGCTTGCGCAATCACGCCCACCGATACTTGCAAAGACAGCGCTGCAGTGGCGGCAGCAAGTGCGTTGCGGGCATTGTGTTCGCCCGGTACTTGCAGCTGAATGGTGATGTTCTCCAATGGCGTGCGCAGTTTTAGCTCACCCCCAAATTCTGCGGGCAACCACTTTCCTTGCACCGCAGCGCTATGCGCCAATGCAAAATCGAAAATGCGATTGGGACGCGCCACGCTGCGCCACAGTGCAGCGTGATTGTCATCCGCGTTAATCACTGCCGTGCCATAGCCGTTCAGCCCCGCAAAAATTTCACCCTTGGCGCGCGCCACGCCTTCAATTGAACCCAAGCCTTGTAGATGCGCGCCAGATGCGTTGTTCACCACCGCCACATCAGGACGCGCCAAGCGTGTGAGGTAATCAATTTCGTGCACATGATTCATGCCCATTTCAATCACGGCATAGCGATGCTGCGCGCGCAATTTGAGCAAAGTGAGTGGCATGCCAATGTCGTTATTCAAATTCCCTTGCGTAGCAAGCACTGCGTCCTCACTCCCCGCTGCCACACGCAAAATCGCCGCCAACATTTCTTTCACCGTCGTTTTGCCATTGCTACCTGTAATGCCCACCAACGGAATATCAAACTGCGCGCGCCAGTACGCTGCCAACTTGCCTAAAGCAATGCGCGTATCGGCTACAACAAGGATTGAGGAATTCGGATTGAGCGTGGAGCGGATTTGCGCATAGCCTTCAGCGCTCACCACAGCGGCGACTGCACCTGCCTTTAATGCATCAGCGACAAACTTTGCACCATCGAAATTTTCACCTTTGAGCGCAACGAACAAGTCGCCCGCTTGTATCGAACGGGTATCGGTCGATACAGCAGTGAACAAAATATCGTCGCCCACCTGTTGCGCATTCAACGCTTGCGCGGCTTGCGAAAGCAGCATCATGTAGGTTGCTCCTGTGGTTTCCATGCGCTCAAAGCGCGCTGTGCAATGGTCACGTCAGAAAATGCATGGCGCACGCCCGCAATTTCTTGATAATCCTCATGCCCCTTACCTGCAATCAGCACGGTATCGTTAATGCGCGCGTGCTGAATGGCTTGCGCGATGGCTTGCGCGCGGTCTTCTATCGGCACGAACTGACTTGCTTGCTCGCCCATAATTTCATCCATGATGACGCGCGGACTTTCGTTACGCGGGTTGTCGCTGGTAACGATGCATACATCAGCCAGCTTGGCGGCAATGCGTCCCATCATGGGGCGCTTACCGCGATCCCTATCTCCCCCACACCCAAACACACACACCAATTCGCCGGATGTCGGCGTCAATTCGCGCAGGCTACTCAATACTTTTTCGAGCGCATCTGGCGTGTGGGCGTAATCCACTACCACCGCTGGTCTATTTTTATCCCCCACACTTTGCATGCGTCCTGCCACCGCAGCTTGCTCACTCAACACCTGCACCGCATCCGTTAGCGCTACGTTACTCACTAACAACACAGCCAATGAGCCGAGCAAATTTTCTGCGTTAAAGCGCCCCAGTAGTGGGCTGTGCAACAGCGCTGCCCCCCAGCTGGTGTGCAGTTGCAAGCTCAAGCCTTGCGCATTCATTTGCGTGAGGTTGGCGTACACCATCCGAATGCCTAGCTGTTCTGCCAACTTAAGCGCGTCATCGCTCAAGCCATAACCAATCACCTCGGCTTGCGTGTCTTGCAACGCTTGCGCCATTTGCGCGCCAAATAGGTCATCTAAATTTAATACCGCATAGCGCAAACCCGCCCACTCAAACAGACGACGTTTTGCGCGCGCGTAATTTTGCATATCGCCGTGATAGTCCAAGTGGTCGCGCGTGAGATTGGTGAGCAGAGCCACGTCGTAATGCACGCCAGCCACACGCGCCTGTTCGAGTGCATGCGACGACACTTCCATTACCGCCGCTTGCGCGCCTTGCTGCGCATACTCGGCCAGCAAACTTTGCACGATAAGCGCATCGGGCGTGGTGTTCAGCGTGGCTTGCAGCGCATCGGTAAAACCATTTCCCAATGTACCCAGCAGCGCACTCTTACGCCCTACGCGTGTCAACGAATTAGCCAACCAATGACTGCATGATGTTTTGCCATTGGTGCCGGTGATGCCCACCATCCACAATTTTTGCGAAGGTTGTCTGTACACGTAGTCTGCCATTTGACTGGCGTGGATGCGTAAATTTTGCACCGCCAAATTGGAAATTGTCCAGGCTGTGTTCCAGCTGAAATCTTGCGCTTCCCAAATCACCGCATTCGCGCCTTGTGCAATCGCCTGTGCAATAAATCGCCGCCCATCTGCTTGCGCACCCGGGTACGCCACGAATGTGTCACCCACTTTTACAGCGCGACTATCTGACACCAAGTGCGTGATATTCACGCCCAGCGTTTGCAGTGCATCAAGCGTGAATGAACTCATATATCCTCCTCGCTCAATACGCTTGTGGGAGCGACGATGACGTTATCCAATGGCGCGTCGTAAGCCACATCAAGTGCGCGTAACGCAGCGCTCATCACACTACTAAATGCAGGTGCAGCCACTTGTCCGCCGTAGTATTGCTTGCCCGCAGGCTCATCCACCATCACCGCCACAATCAATCGCGGATTTGAAGCGGGCGCCATGCCCACGAAGGACGCGACATATTTATCCACGTAGCGCCCATTCTGTAATTTGTGCGCCGTGCCTGTTTTACCCGCCACACGATAGCCAGCCACTTGCGCTTGCGGTGCAGTGCCGCCCGCGCCGACCACCATCTCCAGCATCGCTCGCACTGAAGTGGCCGTTGCGGCTGAATATATTTTCGTGCCCATCACAGGCGTTGTTTGTTTGAATAGGGTGACGGGCATCAATTCGCCGTCATTGGCAAATGCGGTGTAGGCGCGCGCCAGTTGCAATAAATTTACCGAGATGCCATTACCGTAAGCCATGGTGGCTTGTTCAATCGGCCGCCACGTTTTGAAGTCGCGCAGACGACCTGTTGCCTCACCCGGAAATTCGCTACCCGTTGCCGCGCCAAATCCGTTCTCGCTCAAGCTGCTCCAAAAATCTTGCGGTGAGAGCGACAACGCCATCTTGGCCGCGCCCACGTTGCTAGATTTTTGAATCACTTGCGCCACACTTAAAAAGTGTTCGGGATGGGTGTCGTGAATGGTGCGTCCGCCAATGGTGTAACGACCATTCTCGGTATTCACCATCGTGTCTGGCTTGTACTTGCCAGCCTCCAACACCGCCGCCACAGTGAAAGGCTTCATGGTTGAACCTGGCTCAAACAAATCCGTCACCGCACGATTGCGCATCACACTCAAGGCAGGGTGAATACGATTATTTGGGTTGTAAGTGGGCCAATTAACGAGCGCCATCACTTCGCCCGTTTTAGCATCCAGCACCACGATAGAGCCTGCTTTCGCCTGATATTTTTCCACCACTTGCTGTATTTCGCGGAACGCCAAAAATTGAATTTTGCTATCAATGCTCAATGCAATATCGCCACCTTCTTTGGGTGCGCGCAAACTCGCCACGTCTTCCACAATGTGCCCACGGCGGTCTTTAATCACCTGCAAACTACCCACTTTTCCGCCCAGCTGATCCTGCTGTGCCAGCTCAATTCCTTCGCGTCCGTTATCGTCCACATCAGTAAATCCAAGCAGGTGTGAGGTCACTTCGCCACTCGGATAGTAACGACGATATTCATGCCGCATCGAAATTCCAGGGATCGCTAACATCGCCACTTTTTGCGCTTGTTCAGGCGGCAACTGGCGTTTCAAATAAACGAATTCACGCGAGGTATCAAACAAACGCGCCTTAAGGTCGGATTCCGTCATGCCCAAAATGCCCGCCAATTGGCGCACTTGCTGTGGCGAGGCATCAACATCAGGTGGGCTTGCCCAAATCGTTTCAGCGGGGGTGCTCACCGCCAACGGTTCGCCATTGCGATCGGTAATCATGCCGCGATGTGCAGGCACATCAATCACGCGTCCATATCGCGCATCGCCTTTTTGCTGCAAGAAATCGTTGTGGATACCTTGCAGATAAACCGCGCGCACCAACAAGCTCATCATGCCCCCCAGCAACAGCACGAACAACACGCGAGAACGCCATGCAGGCAAGGCAATTTGAGCGGATGTTTTAGGGACATTGGCGTAATTCATGATTGCCCCGCCTGACTGCCATTCACGCGGATATAGCGAATTTGCTCACTGGGTGGAATCTGCATTTGCAATTGCTGACGTGCGAGTTTTTCCACGCGGGCGGGCATCGCCAACGTACTCTGCTCAATCTGCAATTTGCCCCACTCGACTTCCATTTGTTGCGCCCGATCTTTTTCGTTTTGCAGCTCTATAAATAATTTGCGCGCTTTGTGTTGTGAGGTAACAACACCTAACGCGCAAGCGATAGTCACAGAGAGGAGGAAGGCATTGAACCTAGCCACCCAATCTCTCCGCCACGCGCAACACCGCGCTGCGCGCACGCGGATTTATCGCCAATTCTTGTTCTGATGCATAGATGGGTTTTCCCACCAATTTCACTTTGCCCTGCGGCACCTCTGCGGCACGAATCGGCACCCATTTAGGAATTTTGTCGCCCTCCGCCGCATCGCGCATGAACTGCTTCACCATGCGATCTTCAAGCGAGTGAAAACTGATTACCGACATGCGTCCGCCCGCTTTCAGCTCATCGACACACTGCGGCAACACGCTCTCGAGCTCTTCGAGTTCGCGGTTGATATAAATCCGTATAGCTTGAAAGGTACGCGTAGCCGGATTCTTGCCGGGTTCGCGGGTATGTACCGTCTTCCCAACGATGTCGGAGAGCTGTTTCGTTGTGTCGATTGCTCGCTCTTGGCGCGCAGCAACAATCGCCCTTGCAACCTGCCTAGCAAACCGTTCTTCGCCGTAATCACGTATCACCTCCGTCAGTTCGCCTTCGTCCGCTACCGCCAACCATTCCGCTGCCGTGCGCCCGCGGCTGGTATCCATACGCATATCCAGTGGCGCATCGAAGCGAAAGCTGAATCCACGTTGCGCGTCGTCCAGTTGCGGCGACGACACGCCCAAGTCCAGCAACACGCCATCCACCTTGCCCACGCCCAGCTCGCGCAACTTCTCGCTCAAATGTTCAAAGCCGCTATGCATCATGCGAAAGCGCACATCCTGTATCGCTTGCCCTGAGGCAATCGCCATCGGGTCTTTATCGAATGCGATCAAACGCCCCGACGCACCCAACTTGCTCAATATCAAGCGACTGTGTCCGCCACGCCCAAACGTGCCATCCACATAGATGCCATCAGGTTTTACCTGCAAGGCATCGACGGCTTCGTTCAATAAGACGGTGGCGTGAACCAGACTCTGGCTCACAACGTAAAGCCCTCCAGCTCTGGCGGCAGGTTGCCATCAGAGAATGCAGTCATTTTTTCGTACTGCGCTTGCCAACGCGCCTCATCCCACAATTCGAATTTATTGCCTTGCCCCACCAACATCACGTGTTTATCCAGCTTGGCGTAATTGCGCAGGTTGGCTGAGATGAGCACGCGCCCAGCCGCATCCATCACCACCTCTTCGGCGTGACCGACGAGAAGTCGCTGCAATGGACGTATCTTTGGATTGAAAGTGGAGAGCTGCATCAACTTCTCGCGGATAGGTTGCCACTCAGGTTGCGGATACATCAACAGACAGCCGTCCGCATCGGCGGTCAGCACCAACTGACCCGCACAATGCGCCAACAGCATGTCGCGATACCGTGTCGGAATCGTCAACCTGCCCTTGCCATCGATGTTGAACTGCGTCGCCCCTTGGAACATAGAACCCCTTTGACCCCCCATTTATTCCCACTTATCACCACTAGCCCCCACTATATTGAAAATATATGGGAGGGTCAAGCAAGAAATCAGGAATTTTCTTTACGGTACAAGGAGTTAGCGACGGAAGTTAACGAAAAATAAATATGCTTAAAAAGCAATGGATTAAACAAACAAGCTAAAGTTGTTTGTGATGGAAGAGACGTCTTCTTGGAGGTTGATACGGAAGTGTAAAAGTAAGTTAAGTGGAGTGATGCGCCCCACCCATTATTTTAACGAGTTGCTCGCTTTGCTTTGGTTAAAACGCTCTCAACCCGGACAATAAAATCTGAAACCGAAATATCCAACACAGGTGCTAACTTAAAGAGTGTTTTGATGCTTGCGCTATTACGCCCAAGTTCCAAAAGAGAAATGTAG
>JAVHQJ010000310.1:0-1658 GCA_036171075.1 Sideroxydans sp.
CCTAAGTCGAACGCGCTTGCCATCAGTTCAATCTCACCTTTTTGCAATCCAACTTTTTGAGCTATCACTGCCCACTTGCCGACGGCTTTCAACACCTCATCAACAATGTGTTCTGCCTGACTAGATTGCAAACCATAAAAATCTGAAGTCGCCAAAACAGTGTTTATGTTTGGACGATTATCGCTATCATCAATGTTTAACACGTGCTCTGCTTTGTCCACATTCGGGTTCATGTCAAATGCGGGCGAAAGTGACCAACCATCCTGTCTAAGCATAAAACCGTGATTGCGTAAATGGTCGTCCCGATTCGATACCGCAACGTTGAAAGCCACGCGCCGAAACAATTGTTCAAGATCGACCGCGATACTATTGCTTGAACAATGCGTTTGTATGGCTTGCGCAATATCCAGATAACTGGAATTTTCACTATCCACTTTTTTCAACATCGTCATCGCCGAGGCATAAAACATTCGCTTCGATTCTGAGCGATCAAATCGTTTGATGCAAAACGTATGATGTTCGCTATTAAACTTCATCAGACGAGCGGCTGGAACAATAATGCCAGCCTGCTCTGCCAAGCGATGTGTCACCATTTCCCATGCGGCAATATCGGTTTCGTCATAACGAGAGGGAAACTTGGCAATCCATAAGGAGCCGTCCGTATCGACATAGTTTGCTTTGGGTCTTGCGCCGCCCAGTGATGCGCCAGGCGCAACTAAGACAGATAACCATTTGCGTAGCGCATCCAAATCATTGATGCGTTTATTGGTCAGCTCTCGCGCAATAAATTCCAATTCAGCCAGGCTGGTGATGGGCGGCGCAGATAATTTATCATTATCTAAGAACTCGCTTTCACCTTCACGCCGAAAACGCAGCGCACCTTGTCGGGTTACATCCTGCACGCCAATTAAAAAATCCCATGCGTACAGCGTGCGCGGGGTACGTCCTTGATCTTTTGCCTCTAGCAATTCACGCCGTTTCATCAGCGTTTGCCCCCAACGGTCTGGGGATGAATCTAAGAATATGCCGAAATTAGCGGTATCTGGATTGGGATAAAACGGTGCGTCATCAAGCGATAAATTCGGATCAAGCATAAATCGCAGCGGGCTTTTAAGCCAATCTGCGAAATAGGCAAAACGCACCTGCCCCTTGTCGTGGGATAGCGTACCCACCCGCGTTATATTCGGCAGGAAATCAGCGTCTAGCCACACTTCGAGATGGAAGCTCATGCAGCCTTCCTGATTCGCTTCTTGGTTGTTAACCCTAGGTCTTGAAGTTTTCTACCCAACTTGTCATCAACGGCTACTGCTGCGAGGTCTTGTTCCAGCCCCAACACCAGCAAAATCCGCAAAAATACACCGAGTGCCACAGCGGGAGAGCCTTGCTCGGCTCGATACAAGGTCGTTCTGGAAATACGCGCCCGCGTTGCAACCGTATCCGCGCTAAATTCTCGCCGCAGTCGCGCGAGCTTTATTCGCTCGCCCATGTCGGTGAGCAACTTGGTTTCTGGCGGAAATAATGTGACGGGTTCGCGGGACATAATGTTTCTTAGTATACGCAAAAAAACTATTTTTTGCGTATACTAAGAAACATTAAACTCCTTGCTGGTGTTTTTTTGCTAATAAAAAAGTGCGATAAATCGCATCATGTTGTTGCGC
>JAVHQJ010000311.1:0-1648 GCA_036171075.1 Sideroxydans sp.
ACATCGCCCAAATCTTTGTTTTCAGGCAATTCGCTAAAAATGTACGAAGATGAACAGGCATGGCATAATCAGTTTCGTAAACAGGTCACCATGCGCATTGATGAAAATATCTTTCGGCCACTATATTGTCAGGACAACGGTACACCCAATGCGCCTGTCCGTGTACTGGTTGCCATGATGGTATTAAAAGAGGCCGAAGGCTTGAGCGACCAAAAGATTTTCGAGAACTGCCGTTTTAACATGCTGGTACGCAGTGCCATAGGCTTGTATAACGCGGACGATTCATTGCCCACGGAATCAACCTATTATTTATTCCGCAAACGCATCCAGGAATATGCAAAGGAAAAAAACGAGAACCTCTTTGAAACTGCTTTTGCGCAGATCACCAAAGGCCAATGTGCCGAATTCGAAGTTAGTGGGAAGCGTATCCGCATGGACAGCAAATTATTGGGCAGCAATATTGCCTGGCTTAGCCGTTACGAATTGATACACGAGACACTGCGTTTATTTTATGACCAGGTTAAACAAGCTGGCCAAATAGACAAAGCCATCAAAGACCGGTTAGACGAGTTGCTTAAATTAGATGGCAATAAAGTCGTTTACATCTGCTCGAACGAAGAGGTCAAAAGCCGCCTTCAGGAGCTTGGTGAATTGATATACAAGATATTGCCCCTATTTATATCCTCAACTGGGGTTCATTACCAAACACTCCAACGGGTTTTCAACGAACAGTACAGGGTCGATGAAAAAAAAGTGGTCGTTGCCCGTGAAAAAGAAGAAATATCGGCCAAATCGGTTCAGTCGCCGCATGACACAGACTGTCACTACCGGAATAAGGATGACCAAAAGGTGAAAGGTTACAGCATCAATGTAACCGAGAGTTGTGATGATGACAAGCCCTTAAACCTGATCGGCCATGTCGATGTGAGGAAAGCAAGTACTTCTGACGTTGATTTTCTTCAGGACGACATCGAAAAAGCACAGGAAGTATTCCCTGACAAAATACAAGCCGCACACGCTGACGGGGCATATCATAGTCCTGATAACCAGCAATATTGCAAGGACAACGAGATCGATCTATACCTTCATGCCATACAAGGGGCAAAAAGCAGGTACCAGTTCAACTTTGCCGAAAACAGGGAACTGTCTGTTTTTGATACAATTACCAATGAAATGGTTGATTCCATAAAGGTTATCTGCAAAGACGGCACAGTTAAATGGCGCATCAAAACAGAAAAAGGTTACCGGTACTTTACACAAAAAGACATTGATGGTTACCTGGTTCGGAAACAGATAGCAGAAACCCCTATTGAAACTTTACAGTTCCGCAACAATGTTGAAGCCACCATTTTTCAGTTAGGCTACCATTATCCAAACGCCAAAAGCAGGTACCGTGGTGAAATCAAGCATCAAATGTGGGCCAATATCCGTTGTTTATGGGTGAACTTTGTCCGGATACTAAAATACATAAAACAAGTATGTCAAAGAACTTTGTTTTTTGCAAAATATGAGCTCAAATATCACTTTGCCAAGTTCATTTTTGCGTTTCAATCATTTCTAACGGCAATATTGCCACATCATCTATCAAGTTCCGAAAACGCTGACTTCTCGATCGGTTGAGAAAAATGGGTTATCGGATGGGACTCAA
>JAVHQJ010000312.1:0-1616 GCA_036171075.1 Sideroxydans sp.
CAGAAACTCGCCAAGACTGAGTAATTCTCTCACGAAAAAAAAACCGGTAAATATTACGATGGGCAGACGCATCAACCTGTCGCGGGCAACTGCTGATTTGCTCAAAACCGATAACAATCGACTCATATCGTGACTCGTATCGAATCCGGTTCGCTAATAAAATTTCCAATAAGCCGATACGGCACCAGGCGAAATCGACAATTCCATCCTTCTCTTTTCGTCTCCACGATGGGACTGGTACACAAAATCGCCAATGGCATAGCCGAACAAGGCACCAGCCACCGTATCAGAGAACCAGTGATTGCGTCCCCCGATACGGGCCAGATTGGTGACGGCGGCCAGGCCATACAACCACGGTGCATCATATTCTTTTGCATAGGGCGTGATAGCAGCCCAGATGATTGTGGTATGACCTGAAGGCATAGAAGCATTACCATTATTGGCATTCACAAAATTAAAACTGGCGGGACCGGTACCCACCAATGGGCGGTCGCGACCGATAGCGTATTTCATTGCAAACGTGCTGACCAGCCCGATTCCACCCGCAGCCAGCGAACTGTAAGCTGTTGTGGTCAGCTTATTGTCGGGTTCACCGCTCAGGAATGCCAGCCCCGATGCTCCTAGCGCCAGGTAAGGCAGCGCATTACCGAACGTTTCAACTGCCGTCATGGAGGGACGCGCCCCATATTTGACTGCCAGCTTATCCACCGGCTTGTCCATGATCGAAGAAGCCAGAGTGATTCCGCCCATCCACAACATCGACTCCCAGAATTGAGAAGTCGTTGTCAGGTGGGCGACGTTAAACATGTCATATTTAGCCGCAGCAAAAACTGATCGGCGCGGACTGAGATCAGGAAAAACATCCGCAGCATCGCCAAATTGTGTTTTCCGCTCATCGGTCCACTGACCAACTTTCAGAAAATCGCCGCTTTGATTACGAGTCAGGTCAAACAGGGGAAATTCACGAGTCAGCATGGCCCCTCCGTCGCGTGTAAGCGGATGCCAGATGACACTGGCGATACTGGTGCTGGAACGCGTGAGTAGCGAATCGAATGGAATATTGAGATACACACCCTTGTCGAAACTCCCTTCGCCAAACTGTGCAGCCGATACGTTAGTCTTGGTGGCGAAGGCTCCCATCTTTACGCCATTTTTGAACGAGCGAGACAAATCCAGCGTGACACCCGTATCTCCGGCCAGATATTTACCTACATGCAGTGTGGCGTTGACGTCCTGAAAACCGGTATCCCAGTACAAACTGGCATGACCGGTAACTACTGTATAAGGCAGGAAAGTAAAATCCTGTGCAAAGCCGCGCTGTTTTACCGCGTTGATATCCACTCCAAACGCCACAGGACTGTGCCAGGGACGATATAACCACTCACCGCCGACCCCGCCATACATGGATTCCAGCATACCCCCATAAACACTGTAGAAATTTTCGTCATTCAGTTTACCGACATGGGTGAACTGGAATACCGGCATTGTCAACGGCGAGGTGTTCACATAACGCTGTATTTGCGTGCGCACTCTGGGCAAAGTGCCGTTGGAGGCGGGATAAACGAATTTGTTATAGTTGTCCGTGAGACTGTATTGCAACGTACCTGTCCACCAGA
>JAVHQJ010000313.1:0-28645 GCA_036171075.1 Sideroxydans sp.
CACACTACTTTGGCACTTTGATGCCGTTAGGGGTAGTGGGCGTCCATTCCATTAGTTGGTTAATTTAACCAAGCGCCCACCTACGCGGGAGCGACAATAACCTAGCGACATCCCTGATGCCCGCTTCCCATTCATGTGGGGGTGGGCATATTTATGTCTGCGGAATAGGCAGTTGGATAATTGTTCATAGCACGTGATCTTTTTAGCTGGGATAACGATGACTAACTCCTACCCCTAAAACAAAAACCCCTCCGCTGTTAACGGAGGGGTTGAAGTAAAACAGTGATACAGAGATTAAGGCAGTGCCGGTGCACCCAAAGCGGTGGTTATCGCATTGCCTGCCGTCCAGCTCATATCAAAGATATAACCCAGCGTCTTGCCTGCTGGTTGATAGTTGCCCGAATAAATACCGTTAGTTACAGCCGAGATAACGATGTTATTCGCCGCCGCCCCAGTGAAGCCCCAAACAGCAGGCGCTCCAGCATTAAGTACAGGCCTTTGTGCAAACGTCGCTTGCCCACCCAAACCGACGGCTGCTCCGATCACAGCTGCAATCTCGGCAGAGCTGCAGCCACCTGTTGTAGGAAGCACTTCATAGTTGTTTGTACCAGTTCCGGTGAACGGTCTAAACACTTTTCCTTGTGTGCAGAAACTTGTACCCACTGTAGGAACCGCAGTCGCCGCAGCTCCTGTCAAATCTGTCACCAAATCGAACGGATCAACAAAGATGCGGTAGTTAGCCGTGGATGAAGTTGCACCTACTTGGGTATAAGAATTCGAATTTGATGCTGGATAGGTACCAATTACACCGCCAAAAATTGGATCGTAGATTGGTGTTCCACCCAGTTTAGTTCTAACGATATCCATTGTCAGGCTACCCGCACGAGGAGAAACCGTCGAGAGCGTTCCATCTGGATTTAACGTCCAAATTTGAACCCCATCAAACACTGTCCATGTCGTTGTTGCTGCGGACATATAGTAGGCCGGGAAGGTTTCAGTCAGGAACGTTTTGGCAACCCACGTTGGCGCAGCCAATGAAGTAGGGAAGGTCAGTTCATTCGCAGTCATCGACTGTGTGTAGCTTCCTGGGGTAGCACCTGCAACCCACTTCCGGTTAACACCAACCCAAGTCACATTGCCCGCTGCCTGTGGCAACCCCGTAGAGAAGAACTCCGTCACCCCCGTTGCACTGGTGGCATCAGCGATGTAACGCATCACAGCGGTACGTGATGCCCTAAAGGCTAAATCAGCATCCATGGCGGTCTTGTTCAAATTGCCACCGTTGTTGTTATTTTGCACGGGACCAGCGTATTGAATATCCCCTATATAAACAGCGCCCGCAACCGCGCCATAAATTCGATTCAGCAACCAAACATCACCCGCTTGGCTCACACGCTGAACTTTCAACACAGCGGGAGCGGCCGTATTCCCTGTCGCCTTACTCACCATCAGCAGGGTGCGATTGTTAGCTGCACTGGGAATAGTATTCACCGCATTAATGTTGGCAAGCGTGCAGCCCGGCGTAGTTGCAAGATTAGTTACAGGATTCCACCCTGTGTAGAGAACATCGTAGTTATCTGCACCCGCAACAGCACTGGGTATCGCGCGGAACAAATGATCACTGACGCAAAAACTGGTGCCCACTGCGGGCAACGTAGCCAATTGAACGCCACTGGCATTCGTTGCGACACCGCCACCCATCCACAAACCATAGCGATCTTCATTATTGCGATCTCCAAGGAGGTCGTACATTTTCGATCCCGCAGGATAAACATCGCCCGCGATACAGGCCGCACCTGTTGGATTAGCCGCCGATGCGCAATCTTTCAAAGGCTGACCGTCCAACACCATCACGCTGGGCAAGAAACTTCCTGATGTCCCGCGATTAGGCGTAGCCCAACTAATCGTGCCATCGGCATTGGTGGTGACTACTGTGTTTTCAGGCGTACTTTCCGGCACCCATCCGCCAGGCGAGGTGGCTGTCAACATCCAACCACCCACGCTGCCCACAGGCGCGGCATAGGGCTCTAATGCACCTGTAACAAAATTCCATGCTTGATAGCTATTCGTAATCGTTCCGCTTGTGCCGATTGTTTTGCTAACAAAAGGACGTTGTGTGATTTGACCTTGTGGAGCACCTGGTGCGGCGGCGGGTGGCGTAGCGGTATTAAGCCACGGCGCTTGCTGATACCAACCAGCGGCCAGACCCGCCATGAAGTCAGCCTGGGCTGTCCCCCCTGCGCTCGCCAATGCAGTGGCGGCAGTCGTGGTGTTCGCAACAGCGGTTGTCGTCGCAGTTGCAATGGGTGTACCCCCCGCCACTTGCGTTGCAATGTTGCCCACCTGCGTATTCACCGTGGCGGCAATTTGTGTATTCAATTGCGCTGCAGTTAATTGGCTACCGGTTGAAGCCAATTGCGCTTCAGCACCCACTTGCATTGCAGCCGCCAGTAACGCGGCCAAGTCTTGCACAGTTAATGTCACCGTTGGCACAGCCGCACCCGCCGCGCCATAGGTTGTTGTAGCAGCCTGAACTTGAGTGGCAATTTCCGTACTCAAAGCCGCAGGCGTCATCCCACCTTGAGGCACAGCAAAGACCAATGAAGTAAGTGGTGATGTGCCAATCTGGCCATCAAACGTACCGTCTTTAATATCGTCACGCAAATCGTGCAAGGCCTGCACTGAAGACACACCTGATTTGGCCATTTTCGCCAAACCCGCCAATTTAAGCGCGTAATCATCGGCAGCTGTACCACCGACAACTTGCGTGCCCGCACTCACCACCGTGGGAGGGGCTAATAAATCGTTCACACCAAATTGGCTACCAATCGTGGCATTCGCCGCCAAGATGCCTGTAGGCGTTACGTTGGCAAGGCCCGTAGCGGATGCTTCAACTTGACCCACCGCAAATTCAGTGAGTGCAGTGACCCCCACATTGTTGGCGCTTGTATTAGGAATCAGCGCACGCAGGGCAGGTTGTCCCGGAGGAACCGTTGCGTTCGCACCGGTTGCTTCATCAAAATACGTATCGCCTGCGATACCTGCTTCAATCAAAAATGGGCCTGTTTCGCTGGTTGGTATATTCACTGATGCACTGCCTGTTGCATCAATCGTGCCCGTTGCCACCACAACGCCGTCCTTGGCGCGTTTAACGCGCACCGTAGTGCCCACCGCAAATTTCCCCTTCATGGGGGTAATTTTGACGGCCGCTGTAGGTATAGCGGCAGGCGGGTTATTGGCTGCTGGAGGGTTAGCTGGAGGATTGTTAGCGGCTGGAGGGTTGGCTGCTGGAGGGTTAGCTGGCGTACTGCTTTTGCTGCCGCCACACGCGGCAAGCGCTGCCCCCACTGCCGCTATCATCAAAATTTTGCTCAAGTTCATTTTTTTCTCCTTTAGAAAACCTGCGTTACTAAAAGTATTGCGCTTTGATTATTTTCATCTCAATCCCGCAAATGACTGGGACGTGTGAACAATTAAATAGCCCAGTTCAGTTTTCAGTGTTTCACAATTGTTTTGAAGCGGGCTATCGCACAAGTGGGTGATACGCCCGCCCAATAAAAAGCTAGGTCTTTATCAATCCAGGTCTTATAGCTTCAACGGCTGCTTCGGCGCGGGATGAGATATTGATCTTTGCGTATATAGAGCGCACGTGGGTAGTAATGGTGTGGGTACTTAAGTCGAGCAGTTTGGAAATTTCGGTGCGATTCATGCCTTTGGCAATGTAGGTCAGTACTTCTTCTTCACGTATCGTTAGCGGAATTAATACGCTTTCAGCTGCGGGCTTTTTGGCGAGTTTCATAATACGTCTTGCGATAGGCGGAGAAAGTGGCGGCGAGCCCGCCAAAATTCCTTGCAAGTCGTGTATCAGCTGTTCATTAGATTGATCTTTAATCAAATATCCATCGGCTCCCGCATTTAAGGCGGTCAACAAATGTTCATCATCGTCATAAGCCGTTGCCACTACGCACAGCGCTGTTAAGCCCTGCGTTTTAATACGCCGCAAAATCTCCACACCCGTTCCATCGGGAAGATTAAGGTCGAGAATAATTAAATCAAAGCAGCAGTCTGTTTCCAAATGGGCGCAAGCTTGAACAACTGTAGAAACTTGCGTAATGCTGACTTGGCCAAAGGCTTCTCTCAATAAGCTCTCCATCCATTGACGTATTTCTTGGAAATCTTCAACAAGCAAGATGTGTTGCACATTTTTCATATCAGCTGATGGGTACGCATAGAGTTAAGGTGCAGTATTGTTTATTTGATGCGCCTTCAACAATCCCCCATTTGTGGGAGGCGCCCATTTCAGCAACGCGCGTCTTGATATTATTTAAGCCTCTACCTGCTATCCATTGGGTAGGCTCAACCAACTTGCCATCATGGCTGAGGCACAAACAAAGCTCCTGTTCAATGAGTTCAACCTTCAAAATGACGGTTTCAGGGTGCGCATGTTTCAGGGCATTCGCAATGGACTCCCTAACAATGCGGCGCAAATTGATATGAATAGTTGAGTTCAATATCCGTTCAGGCCAAGTGTTCTCTGCGCGCCATTCAAACAACACACCAATCCCATTCAGCTGCTCGCGCGAGGCGGATTCAATATCCAACATGACCTCCGCCAGCGTCATTTCTTCTGTGCCCATTCTGTCAATGACATCACGCAGGCCACGCAAGGCATTACGCGCGGTATTACTCACTTCAGGCTCACGTGTTTGATGCAGCAAAGTAAGCAGCCGAGCCGCAACATCATCATGTAAATCACGCAAAATTCGTTGCCGCTCTTCTTGTACGCCACGCTCGTGTGATACGGCTGCCTCATGCGATTGCCGCATTAATTCCAAGAAACGATCTGCCAAGCCTACATCCGTTGCGGTAAATAATCTTTTGCCTTTTTCGCAGCAAAAAACTTCGATGGTGTACAAACCATCCAAGCTCGGAACATTCAAGATATTGGCATCCGCTCCAAAAGTGGTTTGCGTGCACGGCACGGGCAGCTTGCTCAATTTAATTGGATTAAAAATGCGCATGATTTGCTGGTCCCATTGCACTTCGGAAGATATCCCATGTTGTTGCAGGCTGCGCGTGTCTTCCCATTGCGGCAATGATTTGCTTGATGCTTGACTATTACTCCCCGACAAGCGCCCCCAAAACCACTGCCGTATCAGCAAATAAAAAACACCTACTCCAATCGACAAGACAATCGAGACACTTTGGGTTACGTGCAGAAAATAAATAAACAGTGCATCTGCAATCATGGCGATAAGTAAAAACATGAGCCATTGCCATGCCCGCAGCCACCACTGATCCATATCGAATTGATGATAACGAATGTTGCCGATGACTAATCCCAAATAAAACAGAAATACCGAGCCAAAAGTGAGCACATTCGATGCAATGGGTGAGCCTGTCAAAATGACAGGTACGTAAAATAATACGACCGTTGCACCTAGACTAACCAAGATAGTGACCATCAACCATTTCAGTGCGGCCCGCTCAACAGGCATGCCACGCGACTTGCGCCACTGCAAAATGGCTAAGCCAAACAGCAGCGTGTAGGCCATCAAAAAATGTGCGTAGAACGCATGGATTGGCCAGCTGAATATCTGCAATGTCTCGTTAAGCCAAAGCACGAGCACACCCAATACATATATCCAAGCAGCGGGCACTTTGCCAAACCGATGCGGGTAATACCAAAAGAATAATATGGCGGCATAGGCAAATAGCATGATGCCTAAATGGTTGGTTGCCGCCAACGCACGAAAAAGTTGCGAGGGTAAAACCAGTTCGCGTGAGGCGTAAATTGCACAGCTATAAGCGCCCACCATGAAGCCAACCCCAGAGATTGCCAGCACGCGCGTTACCGCATCGTGCGGACGCATGCTCCAAGCACTGACCCCGAGTAGCAAAGACGCCCCTCCAAAAAATATCAGCCACCAAAAATCTAACGATAGGGTGCGCAGAGTTGGAAACGGGGTTGCGGTAAATTGGATGGTTCGACCATCGAGCAAAATAATCTTTACAACAGGCGTATTGATGGCCTCAAAAACTTTTTGCTGATGCGCAAAAAAAGCGTTGTATTGCGCATACGTACTTAATCGGTCGGGGTCTTCTTCAAGGGTTAACGCAGACAGTGTTACCTGCTCATGGGCAGGGGTGATGACGGCATTGATGACATCGCCAGACACTAATTTCCCCTTGGCGGAACTATAGTCTTGCACTTCCAACACACGTAGTCCTGCCCCGTCATAACTGCGATCAAAATCTACACCCAACCACGGCTGACTTAATGCCAGCAGCGTCGTCAGCAATGCCAAACCCACCGCGACGACTGCCGCAATCGTAATAATGGTGAGTGGCGCAACTGAATAAAACCTGTTTAGGCGACGCGCAAATGCATGAGTGAACCTCATTGTGACGCGCTCCGAATTATGTGTGTTGGCGTAAAAATATAGCGCAGCCGCATTATGATTTGTCCTTAACGATTCGGGCTTGCTATCGCTATTTCTAGCATTCGTAGCGAATAAAAAGTTTGCGCGATTTTCATTACGAAACCTCTAATTCAATCCAACTTTTATTTCGTTAAGCTTCTTCTACAAAAAACAATCGCCGATGCTCCCTAATCGCATAGCGGTCTGTCATACCCGCAATGTAGTCAGCAACAGAGCGGATACGGTCAGCTTCGGCGAGTGCATTAAATTGTGGAGGAAGTAGGCGCGGATCGGCGATGAAGGCGTTGAACAGGTCGCTGATGATGCGTTGCGCTTTGGCGCTCATGCGCAACACAAGATAGTGTCGATATAAATGAGTACGCAAGAATGCTTTTAATTCGCGGTTGAGTGCATGCATTTCACTGCTGAAGGCGACAAGGGGTTGTTGTGTTCGGACATCCTCTACGCTGTTGGGTTGGAATTGCCGCAGATTATTTTCGGTTTGCAAAATGAGGTCGCTAACGAGGGCGTTAATCATGCGACGCACGGTTTCGTGTACGGTTCGTCTTTCTGATAGCTGTGGGTAGAGCGTGCGCACTTCACCTAAATGCATGGCAAATAATCGTACTGAGGCGAGTTGCTCCAAGGTAATAAGACCCGAGCGTAATCCATCATCCACATCGTGATTGTTGTAGGCAATTTCATCGGCCAGATTGGCGATTTGCGCTTCTATTGAGGGGCGCTGATTTTGAATGAAGCGCGCACCCACGCTGCCGAGCTGGGCGGCATGTTCAAGTGAGCAGTGTTTCAGAATGCCTTCGCGGGTTTCAAAGGTGAGATTAAGCCCATCAAAAGCGGCATAGCGCTCTTCCAACACATCTACTACGCGTAGGGATTGCAGATTGTGTTCAAAGCCTCCGAACTCTTTCATGCAGGTATTGAGTGCGTCCTGGCCTGCGTGGCCAAATGGGGTATGTCCTAGGTCGTGTGCAAGGCAGATGGCTTCGACTAGGTCTTCGTTGACGCGTAGGCGACGCGCAATGGAGCGTCCTATTTGCGCTACTTCGATGCTGTGAGTGAGGCGGGTACGAAATAAATCGCCTTCGTGATTGACGAATACTTGGGTTTTGTATTCGAGGCGGCGAAACGCAGCGGAGTGGATGATGCGGTCACGGTCGCGTTGAAATTCACTTCGGCCTGTTGGGGTAGGTTCTACTAAATTTCTTCCCAATGCACTTACGCTGACCGCGTAGGGGGCTAGTTGTAAATCAGGCACTGCATGCCTCTAGTGTTTGCGCAAGTAATGCCTGCGGAACTTCGTTTGTTATCACGGCTTCTCCTAGTGTTTTAAGAAGTACGAAGCGAATCTTTCCATTGCTCACTTTTTTATCCAATCCCATTAGGTCTAAATAGCGCTCCAAGCCCAATCGGGGTGCGACGGTAGGTAGCCCTGCTCGTTCAAATAGGGTGCGTACACGAGCGACATCTTGTTCTGACAACCAGCCCATGCGTCGGGATAAATCCACCGCCATCATTGTGCCTGTGGCTACGCCTTCACCGTGCAACCAAACGCCGTAACCCATAGCGTTTTCAATGGCGTGACCAAAGGTGTGGCCTAAATTAAGGAGTGCACGTTCGCCGCTTTCCCGCTCGTCCACACCAACCACGTCGGCTTTGTTTTGGCAGCTACGTGCAATGGCATATTGCAAGGCTTCTACATCACGCGCCAGCAATTTACTCATGTTGGCTTCAAGCCAAGCCAAGAAAGATAAATCACGAATCAATCCATATTTAATGACTTCTGCTAACCCTGCTTTTAACTCTCTGTCGGGCAGCGTGTTCAACGTTTTAATGTCTGCCAACACCACGAGTGGCTGATAAAAAGCACCAATCATATTTTTACCTAGTGGATGGTTGATGCCTGTCTTGCCGCCTACGGATGAGTCCACTTGTGAGAGGAGCGTGGTGGGAATTTGTATAAACGGCACGCCACGCAAATAGGTGGCGGCAGCATATCCAGTCATGTCGCCAATTACGCCTCCCCCCAAGGCAATCAGCGGGGTCGTGCGCTCACAGCGCGCTTCAAGCAGTGAGCTATAAATTTTGTTGAGGCTTTCACTATTTTTGTATGACTCGCCATCAGGCAAAACCACGTTGCTTACACGAACACCATGTTTGGTGAGTGCCGCAGAGAGTCGCTCTAGATAGAGCGGCGCGACGGTGGTGTTGCTGATGATAGTGGCGCGTTGGCTGGGCAAGTACTTCAGCAATAAATCTGCGCGCTCCAACAAATCGCAACCGATATGAATGGGGTAACTACGATCAGCTAATCCGACCTCTAATGTCTGCATGATTGTTTCCTTGTTTTGCGGTATTTTTAGTAGCGTACGCAATCTGCTTTCTAGGCGCTGTAGCAATACTTGAACGCTTTGTTTGCCGGTTGGCATGATAACGTCAGCAATTTCGGCATAAAGTGAATCGCGTTGTTCATAAAGTTCTTGGAGCTTGGCTCGTGGATCAGCGGTTTGCAGCAAGGGACGATTTTGATCGTGACGGGTGCGTTGCCACAAATCATGTACGTTACTTTTGAGATAGACAACAACTCCGCCTTCTTGTAGCAGCACACGATTGCGTGCGCTAATTACAGCGCCCCCGCCTGTTGCGAGAACTAAATTTTTTTGCAGCATTAAATCTTCTAACACATGAGATTCACGCTGGCGAAAACCAGCCTCGCCCTCAACGTCAAATATATGCCGAATCGTAACTCCAGTTCGCCGTTGAATTTCCACATCCGAATCAATGAAAGACTTTCCAAGTTGCCTTGCAAGCAACCTTCCCGCTGTCGTTTTGCCTGACCCCATCATTCCAACAAGAATAATATTGCCAGTTTGAATTTTTTTTTCTAGGCTTTGCATGTACTTATTTCAGTCGCCATTTGAGACCCACAAAATTAAAAGCCCGACCAAGGCCGGGCTTTTCTTACACTACATCCCAATTAATTTGAGCTGAGCGTTTCTTTCAAAATTTTGGGTGTAATGAACACCAATAATTCTTTTTTAGCCTTAACCACATTGTTCGTCTTAAACAGCCAGCCCAAGACTGGCACATCAGCCAATGCTGGAACGGCAGAAGTCGATTCATTTTCATCTTGCGTGTACACACCACCAATAACCACTGTTCCACCGTTTTCTACCAGCACCTGCGTATTAACTTTTTTGGTATTGATACTTGGAATACCCGCAAAAATAGCGCCCACCGTATCTTGGCTCACCGCGATTTGCATCGTCACATTATCTTCAGGCGTGATTTGCGGTGTAACCATTAATCCTAATACGGCTTTCTTAAAGGCCACGTTGGTTGCGCCGCTACTGCTTGCCTGCAAATAGGGAATTTCAACACCCGACTCAATCGTGGCAGGTGTTTTATCACCCGTCACCACGCGCGGGCTCGCAATATTTTTAGTTGTTCCATCTATCGCAGAAGCATTAAGTTCAAGTGTCAACAATTCAGACTTGCTGGCATTGAATAAATTAAGTGTTAGACCACCCGTTCCACTCGCAGCACCTGGGAGGTTCACATTACCTGTCAAGCTGGCTCTTGCAGAGTTCGCATTATTCAATCCAATCACGGGACCTGTATAACCTAACCGCCCCCCCAACGTGTGATTGAAAGTTTCTCCTGCTTCAACAAAACGTGCCTCAATTAATACTTGACGCACAGGCACATCAATCAACTTAACCATATTCCTAACTTCTTCTAGACTAGATGGCACATCTCTCACAAACATACGATTGGTTCTCAAATCAAAATTCGCACTGCCTCGTTTAGATAAGATTTTTTGTTTGTCATCTGAAATAAGCTTGGTTATGTCTGCCGCTTTCGCATAAGACAATTGAAAGCTTTCGGTACGCAAGGGTTCTAATTCTGTGATTTCCTGACGAGCAGAAAAGTCGATTTTTTCTTTGGCAGCAATTTCTTCACGAGGTGCAACTTGAATCACATTGCCATTCTTGCGCATATCTAGACCACGACTGTTCAAGATGATGTCGAAGGCTTGATCCCATGGCACATCTTTTAAGCGTAAAGTGAGGCTTCCAGATACGGTGTCACTAATCACCATGTTCAGTCCGGTAAAATCAGCAATAACACTAATCGCTTCACGTGTTGAGATGTTTTGAAAATTCAAGGTGAGTTTTTCACCTGAATATCCTGGCGCGTTACCCTTAACTAATTTATTTGGGTCCTCAACAACCGCTTTTACTTCAATGATAAATTTGTTATCTGTCTGATAAGCAGAGTATTCCCACAAGCCTTTGGGTTCGATGGATAGGCGCGCATTACCTCCTTGCACAAACGTGTCGACCAATTGAACGGGCGTGGCAAAGTCAGATACATCTAACTTTCTTTGCAAATTACGTGGGATTAATGTTTTCTGAAAATCAACTAAAAGTACCTTGCCTTGTTGCTTTATATCAATTCCAACATCTGCATCTGACAAATCAATTTGAATTCGCCCTTCACCATTTTTGCCCCGACGGAAATCCACATCACGAAGACTGTGCTTTTGAGAACCCGATGAGGCATCTGCAAAATGAGTCGTTGCAACAGCCTGCGCTGTACCTCCGACACCTTTCGGTTGCAAGGTAATAAAAACATCATTACCTTCAATGCGTGTTTCATAGCCCAGCATTTGAGTTAAATTAATTACTAAACGAGTTCGATTGCCTGCCTGAACGATATTCGCGCTTCGCAATTCGCCTTCTCCAAACTCTTGCACAGATTTACCTATCCCATTAGAAGTGCTTGGAAAGTCGAAAGCGATGCGCGGCGGCGTATTAATCGTAAATGCGGCAGGCTGATTAGTGATAGGTTCTTTAAGATTAATTTTAACCACCATCTTGCCACCTGTCTCACTTGTCGCACTGATGGATTGAATCGCATTTAAGGCTTCGGCCGCATATGCGGTTTGAGTGTTGAGTGTGAGCACGGATAGCGCAATCGCGCAGAATCGAATGATGCTTAAAGCCGACTTATTAAACAGTTTCATATTTTTACCCCTATCATTCGATTAATTGCAGACTACTTTCACGTTCAGTCCAATCGCCCGCGCTGTCCTGAACCATTTCCTTAATTTTTACCTCAGTTTCCTCAACTGAAATAATTTGTCCAAAATTAAGGCCAATGTAGTTGCCCGCTTTAACACGATAAATTTTGCCTTCAGCAGAGTGAATAACCGCATGGCCTGTTTTACCTTGAAACAAATATCCCACCATCTTCAAACTTTCGAGCGGATAGTCTTCCAACTCCTCTTTAGGACGATCCAAATCTGGCTGATTTTGCCCCGTGTGATTCGCATTTCTTACAGACTGTTTTCTAGGTTTAAACGGGTCTGGGAGCGCAGTTAAATTATCGTATGCAAATGGCTCGTAAGGCTTAATGTCAGGTGGAGGCTCAACCTTTCCGCGCATGTCAGCGCCAGATTCTTTTACGAAATCACGCAAATCTTGGAACTCCTCTCCGCCACACCCGGTTAATAAAAGTGCAGTAAAAACAATTAGGTAGGCTTTTCTCATTTTTTGCCTCCCGCAGGTTTAGCTACACGTTTTTGAGCCGCCAACTCATCTTCATCCAAATACCGATATGTTTTCGCAGTGGCTTCCATTGTTAACCCAGCCCCACCCATTGCGGCCTGCAAAATGCTGACGTCGTTTAATGTCACGATGCGCGGCAATTGAGAAATGTCACTCGCAAAATTTCCTAAATCGTCATAATTTCCAGAAACCTTAATTGCAATGGGCTGTTCAGTAAAAACACCTGTGGCAACTTCAGCCCCTGGTCGAAATAGCTCAAATTGCAAGCCTCTACCCAGACCCGCTTGATTGATGTCAGTCAACAATGCATCCATTTCGGACTTGCTTGGCAATTGTTTTAGTAATGCGCCAAATGACTGCTGCGTATCAATTAGCTGCTTCTTAATGATGTCTAGATTAATTGCTTCTTGTTTTTTAATCAGGAAAGTTTCCTTTAATTTAACTTCCTCCGCCTTTACCTGCGTCAGGTTATTATATTGATCCTGCCAATCAAAGAGTGCACCCAAGGCCACTACTACAAAAAACATGGCCGCAAATGCAGCAATCTTAACCAACCAAGGCCAGCTCCCTGGCTTTTTAGGGTCAATATTTTTGAAATCCTCAATAAAACTCATGTCCATCATTTAGCCCTTCCCGCCAGCTTTAATTGGAGCAATTTCTTTAGGGGCAGCAGATTTAGTCAAATTAAATTTCAGCGAAAATTCACTTACTCTGCCACCACCGACGGTGGCGGCATGTATTTCAACTAATACCGGAGTGTCAAGCCATGGAGAATCATCAATCGAACGCATGAGCGTAGAAATTCGAGCATTTGATTGCGCATATCCAACCATGCTAATTTTATCCCCCGCCTGTTTTACAGTTTTGAGATAAACACCATCAGGCAAAATACGCAACATTTGATCTAACAGATGCACCACATCTGAACGTGTTGACTGTAAATTTTCAACCACATTTTTTCTTGCCAAAAGTGATTGTGTTTGTTCACGCAGTTTTTTGATTTCTTCAATTTGTTTATCTAAAACTGAAATTTCTTGCTTCAGATATACATTACGCCGGTCTTGATACGAAATTTGCGAGCTGATTGCGACATGCACAAATCCAACAATCAACATGCCAAGCGCTACAGCAATCACACTTAATGCAATAAATTGTAGCTGGCGTGCGCGGCGTTTTTCTTCTCGGTGAGGTAATAAATTAATACGTATCATGATGGATCAAATCTCCTCATCGCCAACCCGCAAGCAATCATTAAAGCTGGCGCATCCATTTGCAGCTGACGCGGCTTAATTCGGCTGGATAATGTCATCAGTTCAAATGGGTTAGCTACCAGCGTGCTTACTTGAGTACGGGTGGCCACGGACTCATCCAATCCGACCAATGCTGCACATCCACCAGCAAGCACAACAAAACTTACTTCGTTGTATTGAGTTGAGGTAAAAAAGAACTGCAACGCGCGCGATACTTCCATCGCCACATTTTCACGGAACGGCGCCAACACTGCTGTTTCGTAATCATCAGGCAATCCACCGTTTCGCTTCCCAGCCTCTGCTTCTTCGGCGGATAACCCATAGGCACTTTGAATTTGCTGAGTGAGTTGAGCTCCCCCTATTTGTTGATCGCGCGCATAGACAGATTGTCCATTGCGTAAAACATTTACGTTCATCACGTTAGCGCCAATATCCACTACCGCAACGCATTGATCTACCGCACCACCAGGCAATTTAGCCCGGATATGCTCAAACGCTGCTTCTGCTGCATACGGTTCAACATCCATCACGACCGTTTTAAGTCCTGCCGATTGCGCTGTTGCTATTCGATCTTCGACATTGGCTTTACGAGAAGCCGCGAGAAGCACCTCGATTTCATCAGGATTGGAAGGGGAGGGGCCAATGACTTGAAAGTCTAAATTGACTTCTTCAAGCGCAAAGGGAATGTACTGGTTAGCTTCCGACTCAACCTGATATTCCAAGTCATCATCACGCAATCCAGCTGGCAACAAAATCTTTTTACTAATTACTGCGGCAGCGGGTAATGCCAAACTAACATTTTTAATTCTAGTACCCATGCGCTTCCATGCTCGGCGTAAAGCCTCTGAAACCGCGTCTAGATTGTTGATGTTGCCATCACTCACTGCATCAGCTGGCAGGCTTTCAATAACATATCGCTCTACGATAAAGCCATTTTTTTTGGGGGACTCACTTAACTCTAGCAACTTTACTGATGAAGAGCTGATATCCACCCCAATCATAGGCGGGGTGGAGGTCTGCAAAAAGTCTAACGGAATATCAAAATTTCCTTTAATCATAGGATGGTTAGCGCTTTTTCGTACAAAGTGGATTAAATCCTAGCAATAACTCCCATGTGTGTAAAGTTTTTTCTACAAAACGATTTTGATTACGTCTGGCGATATAATTCCCAAACCTATTCCCAACTTAAAAATATTTATGACTTCTCGCTGGTGGTTTTACCCTGCCTTGGGCGTTTTATTATTACCCCTGATTCCCATGATTTTTTTGGTTGTTGCAGCCATTCTTACCTACCCGACATTGCCTTCATTGGATGTTCTAACGGACTATCGCCCCAAGATGCCGCTTCGCGTATTCAGTGCGGAGGGCGTACTAATAGGAGAGTTCGGTGAAGAACGTCGCGAATTAGTGAAAATTGAAGACGTTCCTTTGCTAATGAAGCAAGCCATTCTTGCGGCTGAAGATGATCGGTTTTATGAGCACGGGGGGGTTGATTACATTGGTGTTCTGCGCGCCGCAGTTTCAAACTTTACGTCTGGCGGTGCCAAGCAAGGTGCTAGCACTATCACTATGCAAGTTGCTCGCAATTTTTTCCTTTCGAAGGAAAAAACAATGTCGCGCAAGTTTAATGAGATGCTGCTTGCCTTCAAAATTGAACACAACTTAAGCAAAGATGAAATTCTTCAGCTTTACGTCAATCATATTTATTTAGGCCAACGTGCTTACGGTTTTGGTGCTGCTGCGCAGGCTTATTATTCCAAGCCGCTTGTTGAGCTGAAAATTTCCGAAATGGCAATGCTTGCGGGACTTCCTAAAGCGCCTGGCGCATACAACCCTGTTGTAAATCCTAAACGAGCAAAAATTAGGCAAGAATACGTTCTCAAGCGTATGCGCGACTTGAATTACATCACGCCTGAACAGTTTGATGTTTCCCTACAGGACCCCATGCAAACCAAACAAACTGCATACCACCAAGTGTTTGCTGTAAATGCGGGATATGTCGCCGAAATGGTTAGGCAAGAAATGTATGAGCGTTACAAAGATGATATTTACACCCAAGGTTATAGCGTTCACACCACTATTCGCATTCAAGATCAGGCTGCGGCTTATGCCGCATTACGTAAAGGCGTGGTTGATTATGATCAACGACATGGCTATCGAGGTCCCGAAGGTTTTATTGACCCCCAAAAAACAACCACCGAGGATTTACTTGAAGATGCATTGCAAGAAGTTTTGAGCAGTGATGATTTAATCCCTGCCATCGTTCAATCTGTCAGCGCTAAAGGGGTTTCTGCTTACGTGAAGGGCGGTGAGATTGTTGAAATTCAGGGGGGCGGCTTACGCAACGCACAACAAATGTTGGGCGAGCGTCTCGCGCTTAATCGTCGCATTCGCAAAGGTTCTTTAATTCGCGTTCGACAAACAAATAACAATACTTGGGAAATTTCGCAATTACCCCAAGCTGAGGCAGCGTTTGTTTCCGCCAATCCCAATGATGGCGCTATTTACGCTTTAGTAGGTGGCTTTGATTTTGGCAACAACCAATTCAACCATGTTACTCAAGCGTGGAGACAGCCAGGCTCAAGTTTCAAGCCCTTCATCTATTCAGCCGCTCTTGAAAAGGGCTTCACGCCTGCATCTGTTATCAATGATGCACCATTGGTTGTCGACACCATAGACACTGGCGGGGAAACTTGGGAGCCTAAAAATTATGACGGCTCTTTTGAAGGGCCAATGCGCATGAGGCAAGCACTGATTAAATCGAAAAATCTAGTTTCCATCCGGATTTTACAATCCATTGGCCTTACTTACGCTCAAGATTACGTAACTAAATTTGGCTTTGAAAAGGATAAGATTGGCCCCTACTTAACCATGGCTCTCGGCGCGGTTTCAGTTACACCCATGCAAATGCTCGGGGGGTACTCCATCTTCGCCAACGGTGGTTATCGTGTCGCCCCCTATCTGATTCAACGTATTGAAGATGGTCAGGGCAACATACTTAGCCAAGCTGCCCCCGTTGTGGCCGCCAAAGGCGCTGAACAGGTATTAGATGTGCGCAATGCATTCACTATGGCTAACATGATGGGCGACGTTGTTAAGCACGGCACCGCCATCCGCGCGATGGAATTGGGGCGTCAAGATTTAGCTGGAAAAACAGGCACCACGAATGACGCAACGGATGCTTGGTTTTGCGGATTCCACCCACAACTGGTTGCGATTACTTGGATTGGGTATGACACACCTCGCAGTTTAGGTGAACGCGAAACTGGAGGCGGGGCCGCACTGCCTATTTGGATGGACTACATGCGCGTTGCACTTAAAGATGTGCCAAGTATCGAATACGCAATCCCCAAGCAAATGATTACCGCCCGTATCAACGATGAAGGCTTACGCGATACTAATGGCACGCGCACCGAGTTCTTTTATGAAGAAAATCTGCCTCCAGAACAAACTGCCGTTATTGTTGACCCAACGAAGCCGGCTGAAGGCGACCAACTATTTTAATGAATAAGTCTTCCACTCCAAAACGCGACTTGATGCGCGAACGGCTTGCCTATGTGGCTGCGCGCCTAATGGCGGAGGACAGTATTAGCGATTTTGCGTTTGCCAAACGCAAAGCCGCCAAGCAATTAGGCGCATTAGAGACTCAACACTTGCCCAGCAACGAAGAAGTTGAAGCTGCATTGCACAGTTACCGAGCACTTTACCAACAAGAGAGTCACCCAGAGGTGCTACGTGAATTGCGCGAAGAAGCACTCGCCTCGATGCAACTATTTTCCCAATTCAGTCCTTATCTCACTGGATCAGTATTAAGCGGCACAGCGGGCGAAGAATCTGACATCAACATCTTGTTGTTCAGCGATGATGCCAAAGCAGTGTTACTTTTTTTACTACAACACAATTTGGATTTCATTGATGGTGAGTGGAAAACCCGCATTGGCGGGCATGAAGAAACTGTCCCCAGTTACACACTAGAAAGTGAGTCTGGAACACAAACTCACCTTATCGTGTTACCCGCAAACGCTCGCCATAGCGGTAGTCGCCACCCCGACACTCATGCAGACATTGCCGCACTTAACACGCTTTTAGCTAGCTGAATTTAGCCAGCGTGCTGCATCCAGCGCAAAGTAAGTCAAAATCCCGTCTGCCCCTGCACGCTTAAACGCCAACAATGATTCCAAAACACACGCCTCTTCATTTAACCAACCATTTTGTGCGGCCGCTTTGAGCATGGCGTATTCACCGCTCACCTGATAGGCAAACGTTGGCGCTTTGAATTCGTCTTTCACCCGACGCACAATGTCGAGGTAAGGCATACCTGGTTTGACCATCACCATGTCCGCGCCTTCTTGCAAATCTAGACCCACTTCCCACAATGCCTCATCCGAATTCGCTGGATCCATTTGATAGGTATTTTTATTCCCCTTACCTAAATTTCCGCTAGAGCCTACGGCATCACGGAATGGCCCATAAAAGCTCGACGCATACTTGGCGGAATAAGCCATGATTCGCGTATGAATGTGCTTATGCGCATCCAGCGCAGCGCGGATAGCGCCAATACGCCCATCCATCATGTCTGAAGGAGCGACAATATCCGCACCTGCCGCTGCATGACATTGCGCCTGCTTCAGCAATACCGCTATCGTTTCATCATTCAGCACATAGCCAGTATCATCAATCAACCCATCCTGCCCATGACTGGTGTAAGGATCGAGTGCGATGTCGGTCATCACACCGAGTTCTGAAAAGTTTTTTTTGAGCGCAGCGACCACCCGAGGTACGAGTCCGTTTGGATTAAATGCCTCACGCGCATCCAAACTTTTTTGTGCTGACTCAATAACAGGAAAAATTGCCATCACTGGAATTCCCAGCTTTACGCACTGCTCGGCATCCTTCAACAATAAGTCCAATGTTTTGCGTTGGACGCCCGGCATAGACTTCACTTCCTCTGCTTTATTACTCCCTTCCAACACAAAAACAGGATAAATAAAATCGGCAGGAGTGAGTATATGCTCACGCATTAAATCGCGAGAAAACAAATCTTTACGCATTCTTCGCATACGAGACTGGGGATATTGACCGAGTATTTTCATGGTGACTCCAAATTTATTAGTAAGGTAATTGAACTATTTTCGCACAGTCTCGTCATAGCCTGCGTGTAGCGAGAGCTACTCCCCGTTTCTCCTCCCTGAGCGGGTGTCTTTACCCTGTAAAGACTTTTGGCCCCTGACCTTCCCCTTTGGTTCAGGGGTTTTTTTTTGGGGCTAGCGCAAACAAACAGACATCAATATAAAATGCGGATGCTATCCTAGCGCGTCTTCGCAATCCACCTTAAACCAATTCTTCCATTGCGCTATGAACCTCATTTCAAATCCCTTGCTAATCACCATCGTGATGCTCGCGGTATCGAATTTGTTTATGACATTCGCATGGTACGGCCACTTAAAAAATCTGGCGGCATCGCCTTGGTATGTCGCCGCACTCATCAGTTGGGGAATCGCCTTATTTGAATACCTGCTACAAGTTCCCGCCAATCGCATCGGCTATACCCAACTCAATCTCGGTCAATTAAAGATATTGCAAGAAGTCATTACCCTCACCATTTTCGTACCCTTTGCAGTGCTGTACATGAATCAACCCTTAAAACTAGACTACTTGTATGCAGGACTGTGCCTGATGGGCGCGGTTTATTTTATTTTTAGAGTATGAACACTATGAGCAAACACATCCACATTCTCGGCATTTGCGGCACCTTCATGGGCGGCATCGCGGCTATCGCCAAGCAAGCGGGCTATCGCGTCACCGGCTGCGACAGCAACGTCTATCCACCCATGAGTACGCAGCTGGAAGCACAAGGTATCGAACTTATCCAAGGGTTTGATCTGACGCAGCTGGAATTGAAACCAGACATGTTCGTGATTGGCAATGTCGTATCGCGCGGCAATCCGCTCATGGAAGAAATTTTGAACCGCAATCTACCCTACGCTTCGGGCCCACAATGGTTAGCAGAAAACTTGTTGCGGGACAAATGGGTATTAGGCGTTGCAGGCACACATGGCAAAACCACCACCGCATCCATGCTGGCATGGATACTTGAATATGCAGGATTGAACCCTGGCTTTCTTATTGGTGGCGTACCGCAAAATTTTGCAATTTCCGCACGCATCACCGACTCCCCATTTTTCGTTATTGAGGCTGACGAATACGACACAGCATTTTTTGATAAGCGCTCTAAATTCGTACACTACCGCCCACGCACCGCCGTACTAAACAACCTTGAGTTTGATCACGCCGACATATTTGCTGACTTGGCTGCAATTGAAACTCAATTCCATCACCTAATACGCACCGTGCCTAGCAACGGACTTATTGTATGCAACGCTCGCGAAGCATCTTTACAGCGTGTCATTCAGCGTGGTTGCTGGACACCCGTAGAAACCTTCGGCAGCCCTGCAGGATGGGCCATAGATACGCAGGAGCAGGTATCACTCGCCGGAAAATTGCAGGGCAAGCTAGAATGGGATTTGATGGGCGAACACAACCGCATGAACGCCCTTGCCGCCCTCGCCGCTGCACGCCATGCAGGCGTACCTGTCACACAAGGCCTTGCCGCACTCACTGCATTCAAAAATGTAAAACGCCGCATGGAAGTTCGCGGCAGTGTAAAGGGCATCACCGTCTACGACGACTTCGCACACCACCCCACTGCGATTAACACCACGGTTGCGGGATTGCGCCACAAAGTAGGGCAGGCGCGCATCTTGGCCGTACTTGAACCGCGCTCCAACACCATGAAGTTGGGCGTGATGAAAGATGCGCTTGCTGCCAGTCTCAAACAGGCTGACCTAACATTTTGCTATGCAGGAAATTTAGGCTGGGATGCGCAGAGTGCCCTCGCGCCTTTAGGTGACCAAGCGGTGGTAAAAGAGGATTTGAATGAACTCATCGAAGCCATCGCGGCGCATGCCAGAGCAGGTGATCACATTTTGATAATGAGTAACGGCAGCTTTGGCGGCATTCACGAGAAACTGCTCAAGCGTCTGGCGTGAGCGCCCTCCTCGATCTAGCCTTTTTCCATAAAGCGTTCTAGGTGTTCCAAAAACACCCGCGTTTTAATAGGTAGATAACGTCGCATTGGCATCACCGCCCATGCTGGCACAGGCGGCAAACACCAGTTTGGCAATACCCGCGTTAGACGTTGACGTTTCACATCTTCTTCGACAAAACGATGCGGTAACGCACCAATGCCCGCGCCATCAAGTAACAACTGCTGAATCATATCGGGCGAATTCAGCGTGAGCCTACCTGGCGCCACCCCTTCCCACACTTTTTTGCCTTTCTTCAATGTCCACGGCACCGCAGTACCTTGTGCTGAAAGTAGGCGTACCGATTGATGGCGCGCCAAATCATCAGGATGTTTAGGCGTTGCTTGCAAAGCAAGGTAGATAGGGCTGGCATACAAGCCAAGCCCTTGCTCATCAATTTTGCGTGCTACCAAGGTCGCATCGTTCTCCAAGTCCCCCATGCGAATGGCTAAATCGTAACGCTCCCCGATGAGATCAACACGGCGTGAACTCAAATCAATATCCAGCTGTATCTCGGGATAGCTCTCGATGAAGGTCGCGATGGCACGCGAGAAATGTTGCTTGGCATAATCGCCCGGCATGGAAACACGCAAACGACCGTGCGGCTGGATGTCTTGGCTACGCACGAAATCCTGCACGGTGGCGACTTCTTCCGCCACGCGTCGGCTATGGTCGAGAAACTCCTGACCGAAATCAGTAAGGGTGAGGCGACGCGTCGTGCGTATCAACAGGCGCTGTCCGAGCGCCGCTTCCAGATTCGATAAACGCCGTGAAACAGTGGCTTTAGGCATACCCAATTGGTCGGCAGCACGCACCAGACTCTCCTGTTCCACAATGGTGGCGAACAGGATGAGATCGTCTGCGGATATCTTTGCTTGTTCCATTTTCGGAACAGTCTATCTCGAATAGATGGCTTTATCTATCTTTTCGAGCCGTCTAATATGCGACTTAATTACTCAAGTACGGAGTCCGTAATGAACACTGTCACACCCAGCAGCATCCGCCATCCCCGCACGGTGGAACGCCTCATCCAAGGCGTTGCCACCTCCGATGGCGCAGGCGTGAGGCTGACGCGCGTACTCGCCGGCAAGTTACAACGCCGTCTCGATCCCTATCTGATGCTGGATGCTTTCGGTAGCGACGACCCTGACGACTACATCGCCGGCTTCCCCGACCATCCCCATCGCGGCTTCGAGACCATCACCTACATGTTGGCGGGACGTATGCGTCACCGCGACAACGCAGGGCACAAAGGTCTGCTGGGCGACGGAGGTGTGCAATGGATGACTGCAGGCAGCGGTGTCATCCATTCCGAGATCCCCGAACAAAAAGACGGCGTGATGGAAGGTTTCCAGCTTTGGCTCAACCTGCCCGCGCAGAACAAGATGGCAGCACCTTGGTACAAGGATTTCGCCAGCGCCGACATCCCTGAATACGTGACAACAGAAGGGGTGACGGTGCGAGTCATCGCGGGTGAAAGCAACGGCGTATCGGGTGCGGTGATCCGCGAAGTGACCGAGCCCATCTATCTCGACATCCATCTGCCCGCAGGTGCGTCATTCTCGACAGCGATTCCCCCCACGCACAACGCCTTTATCTACACCTATCGCGGTGCGACTCAAGTGGTGGGCATGCAAGTGGATGTGCGGCGCATGGCTATCTTGAGCAACACGGATGGTGCGGATGGCATCACCATCTCCGCGACCGAGCCGACGCGCCTCATCTTGGTGGCGGGCAAACCGCTGAACGAGCCCATCGTGCAATACGGCCCGTTCGTGATGAACACACAGGAAGAGATCCATCAGGCACTGGATGATTTCCGTGGCGGGCGGCTGGCTTAAGGAGAGCGCAATGAATACACCCATAGAACGCTACAACAACACCGCGATGGCCTTGCATTGGCTGGTCGCGTTGCTGATATTCGCCGCTTTCCCGCTCGGCGTGTACATGCACGACCTACCGCTGTCGCCTACTAAATTACAGTACTACAGCTATCACAAGTGGATAGGCGTCACGATTTTCCTGCTGGTCATCGCGCGCGTGGTGTGGCGCTTCACGCACACGCCACCTCCGCTCCCAGAATCGACACCACGCTGGGAAGTGGTGGTGAGCCACATCACGCATCTGGCACTGTATGGCTTGCTGATCATCATCCCTCTCTCGGGCTGGTTGATGAGTTCTGCCAAAGGCTTTCAGACCGTCTGGTTCGGCGTGTTGCCACTGCCTGACCTCGTGGAGAAGAACAAAGAATTGGGCGAGCTGCTCGCGACCGTGCATCAAGGACTGAATATGTTCCTCTTCTTGCTGGTGGGCATGCACATTGCCGCCGTCATCAAACACAAGTTCATCGACCGCGACCAGATACTGGAGCGCATGTTGCCGAAAGGAATGAGCAAATGAAACGTATGAATTCGATTGGTTTAAACCCCCTCCAACTCCCCCTTGTCAGGGGGAGAGCGCAGCCTGCTCCTCCCCTGACAAGGGGAGGCTGGGAGGGGTTTGGTTTTGATGGGCTTTCCATTCTCAACATGCTTTTTTTTACAACTTTGACACTAATGAGCACCATCGCCACCGCTGTCGAATTCAAACAAGTGCAGGCGAATGAAAGCACGGTCACCTTCGGCTACAAACAGATGGGCGTGCCCATGGAAGGCAAGTTCGCGAAGTTCGCCGCGCAGACCAGCTTCGACCCCGCCAAGTTAGCCAAGGCACAAGCGCGTATCGACATCGACCTCTCCAGCATCGATACCGGTTCGGAAGAAGCGAATGAGGAAGTGAAAGCGAAAGCATGGTTCAACACCCAAGCCTTCCCCAGCGCAGGTTTCGTTTCCACTGGTGTGAAAGCACTAGGCGGCAATCGCTATGAAGCGACGGGCAAGCTCACCATCAAAGGCAAGACCTTGGATGTCACCGCGCCCTTCACCTTCCAAGTTAACGGCACACGCGGACTGTTCGATGGCGTGTTCACCATCAAGCGTCTCGACTACAACATCGGCGAAGGCGTGTGGACGGATGTCAGCACCGTCGCCGATGAGATTCAAATTAAGTTCCACCTTGTTTTAATCGCAGCGCCCAACAAGAAGTAGCCCCACCTCAACCACCCTAGGAGAACACCATGAAGAAAATCATCGCCCTTACCCTCGCCGCCTCATTCTCTGCTGTTGCTTACGCAGAACCAGAAACCTACAACATCGAACCGACGCATTCCATGCCACGTTTTGAATACAGCCACTTGGGTTATTCCATCCAGTTGAGCCGTTTCGACAAGACCTCCGGCACCATCGTCCTCGACCGCATCAAACGCACCGGCTCCATTGATGTGGTGATCGACGCGAAATCGGTCAACACTGGTTCGGCCTTGTTCAATGAGCACATCCAAGCGGCCGATCTGTTCGATACCGAGATGTTTCCAACCATCACCTACAAGTCGAACAAACTCAAATTCGATGGCGACAAGGTCGTTTCCGTCGAAGGTGACCTGACCGTCAAAGGCATGACCAAACCCGTGAAGCTCACCGTGAACTCGTTCCTGTGCATGCCACACCCGATGGTCAAAAAAGAAGCCTGCGGCGCGACTGCGACAGCCAAGATCAAACGTTCTGATTTTGGCGTGAGCAAAGGCGTGCCTTACGTTGGCGATGAGGTCACACTGACTATTCCAGTCGAAGCAATCAAGCAATAAGGCATATAGTCATTCCCGCGTAGGCGGGAATCCAGTTTGAGTTTAAGTGACGGGGCTCCCGCCTGCGCGGGAGCGGCGATATTGAAAGATTTGGAAATGTATTGATACACAAAGGAATAGACATGACTGCAAACTTATTCACCCCGACCACCCTCGGCAAACTACAACTCAAGAACCGCGTCGTGATGGCGCCGATGACGCGCTCACGTGCAACAGGCAACGTGCCCAACGAACTCATGGAAAAGTATTACAAGCTGCGTGCCGATGCGGGACTCATCATCACCGAAGGTACCTCTCCCTCTGCCAATGGTCTTGGTTATGCGCGTATCCCCGGCCTATTCTCTGACACACAAGTGGCTGGCTGGAAGCGTGTGACCGATGGCGTACATGCGGCGGGCGGCAAGATATTCGTACAACTGATGCACACGGGTCGCGTAAGCCACCCAGCCAATATGGCTGCTGGCACCAAGATCGTCGCACCTTCAGCTGTTGCACTAGCGGGCGACATGTGGACCGACAGCGGCGGCATGCAACCTTATCCCGCGCCTAGTGAGATGACTGAAGCAGACATCGCAACTGCCATCACCGAATATGCGAACGCATGCAAGCGCGCCATCGAAGCGGGCTTTGACGGTGTCGAGTTGCACGCAGCCAACGGCTACCTCATCGACCAGTTCCTCAACACTGCTTCTAACCAACGCACTGACAAATGGGGAGGTGACCCTGACACGGTGCGCGAAGCGGCGGTGCGGGAAGGGACACCAGCCACCGCATCTTCTAACGATAAGAATCCACCACTTCATAGCGGTGGCAGCGTAGAGAACCGCATCCGCTTCGCCGTAGAGGTCGCCAAGGCTTCTGCTGCTGCCATCGGTGCAGCGCATATCGGCATGCGCATATCACCTTACGGTGCATTCAATGGCACCGTACCGGATGCCAAGATGGACGCGCTGTATCTGCGCTTGGTCGAAGAGTTGAACGCCATCGGTTTGGTGTACATCCACGTGGTGGATCACAGCTCGATGGGTGCACCCGAAGTCAGCGCGGAATTGAAAGCCAAGATACGCGCCAACTTCACAGGCAAGTACATCCTGTCCGGTGGTTACGATGCCGCACGTGCGAATGCTGATCTGGATGCACAGAAAGGTGACCTTGTCTCATTTGGCCGTCCATTCATCTCCAACCCAGACTTGGTCGCGAAGTTGCAAAGTGGTGCAGCCCTCACTGCGCCTGATTTCAGCACCTTCTACACGCCGGGAGAAAAAGGTTACACGGATTATTGAACCCCACCAAGGACGGATGAATCATGCAAATTGAGATCTGGTCAGATGTGATCTGCCCGTGGTGTTACATCGGCAAGCGACGCTTTGAAGCAGCGCTCGCCGCTTTTCCGCATAAAGAAAAAGTGACTGTAGTGTGGCGCAGCTTCGAGTTAGATACCAAGTCACCCTCACGATATTCCGAGACATTGATCGAGATGTTGTCGCGCAAGTATCACGTCTCACTGCAAGAAGCGGAGAACATGAATACCCGCGTTTCGTCACTCGCCAAAGAGGTCGGACTGGACTATCACTTGAGCGAGGCTCGCCCCGGCAACACTTTCGACGCGCATCGGCTGTTGCATCTCGCCGCTTCCCGCCAAGTTGGAAATCAGGCGACAGAGCGCCTCATGCATGCATATTTTTCTGAAGCACTTTCTGTTGGGGATCGAGCCGCACTGGCTAGTCTTGCACCAGAATTCGGCATCAGCAGCAACGATGCATTGGCGATGTTTGAAAGTAATGACTATGTAGATGCCGTTCGCGAGGACGAAGCACGAGCGACAGAATTGGGTATCTCAGGTGTGCCGTTCTTCGTCATCGACGGAAAGATCGGCATTTCAGGCGCGCAGCCCGTCGAAGTGTTCGCTGACGCACTGAACCGGAGCATCCAGCCTAGTTAAGATTTCTCACCTTATCTTTAGTCTCTGTCAACTTGCGTTACATTCTGGGCAGGAATAGTGTGTGCTCATAGGAAGTCAGTTCCTCTCGTTTTCGCAATCAGTCAATCGGTATCAATCCATCATGAAAACTCAAATCGCTCCATTGTCTTCACAAGAGGTCAAGCTTATGCACGCCTATTGGCGCGCCTGTAACTACCTTGCCGCCGGCATGATCTATTTGCGCGACAACCCCTTGCTCGAAAAGCCACTGGCACCCGAACACATCAAGCATCGCTTGCTCGGCCACTGGGGCGCGAGCCCGGGTTTGGCGTTCACCTACATCCACATGAACCGCCTCATCAACAAATATGATCTGAATGCGATCTTCATGGCGGGCCCCGGACATGGCGCGCCCGGCGTATTAGGGCCGGTGTACCTGGAAGGACGTTACAGTGAGGTGTACCCGAACAAGGCCGAGAACACCGAAGGTATGAAAGAGTTCTTCAAAGAGTTCTCCTTCCCCGGCGGCATCGGTAGCCACTGCACACCCGAAACACCCGGCTCCATCCACGAAGGCGGCGAGTTGGGTTACAGCGTGTCGCACGCGTTCGGTGCGGCGTATGACAACCCCGACCTCATTGTCACCGTGATGGTGGGTGATGGCGAATCCGAGACCGCCCCTCTCGCCACCTCATGGCATTCCAACAAATTCTTGAATCCCATCCGTGATGGCGCGGTGTTGCCTGTGCTGCACTTGAATGGTTACAAGATCAACAACCCGACCATTCTTGCGCGCATCTCGCACGAGGAGTTGGAGAACCTGTTCAAGGGTTACGGTTGGACACCCTATTTCGTCGAGGGTAGCGACCCCGAGACCATGCACCAAGCCATGGCTGCGACGATGGAGGAGTGCGTGCTGGAGATACGCCGCATCCAACAAGAAGCGCGTAGCAGTGGCAAACCCACTCGCGCACGTTGGCCGATGATCGTGCTGCGCTCACCCAAGGGCTGGACAGGCCCCAAAGAAGTAGATGGCAAGAAGGTGGAAGGTTTCTGGCGTTCGCACCAAGTGCCAATCGGCGACGTAAAGACACCCGAGCATTTCGCCAAGCTGGAAGAATGGTTGAAGAGTTACAAGGTAGAAGAGTTGTTCGACAAAAACGGCACCTTGCTGCCTGAGTTGAAAGCCTTGGCACCCAAGGGCGAACGCCGCATGAGTGCGAACCCACATGCAAACGGCGGCCTGTTGCGCAAAGCCCTGCACATACCGGATTGCAAAGACTACGCAGTGGAAGTGACAAAGCCCGGCACCACCGTGGCGGAGAACACACGCCCGCTCGGCAAGTTCTTGCGCGACATCATGCGCGACAACATGCACAACTTCCGCGTGTTCGGCCCTGACGAGAACAGCTCGAACAAACTCGACAACATCTACGAGGTGAGCAAGAAGACTTGGATGGCCGATCTGCTACCTGAAGATGCGGGCGGCGGTGAGTTATCGCCTGATGGCCGTGTGATGGAGATGCTGTCCGAACACACGCTGGAAGGTTGGCTGGAAGGTTACCTGCTTACCGGTCGTCATGGTTTCTTCTCCACTTACGAAGCCTTCGTGCACGTCATCGACTCCATGTTCAATCAACATGCGAAATGGTTGGCGATGTCCAAAGCCGTGCCGTGGCGCGCACCCGTGTCGTCGCTGAACCTACTCATCACTTCCACTGTGTGGCGGCAAGACCACAACGGCTTCACCCATCAAGATCCCGGCTTCCTCGATCTGGTGGTGAACAAGAGCCCCGAGGTGACACGTATCTATCTGCCGCCCGATGTGAACTGCCTGCTGTCAGTAGCTGACCATTGTTTGAAGAGTACCAACTACATCAACGTCATCGTGTGTGACAAACAGAAGCATCTGCAATTCTTAGACATGGATGCGGCCACCAAACATGTGAGCAAGGGCATCGGCATCTGGGATTGGGCGAGCAACGACCAAGGTAGTGAACCCGATGTGGTGATGGCCAGCGCGGGCGACGTCCCTACCAAGGAGGCATTGGCCGCAGTCGTGTTGCTACGTGAACACTTCCCTACCTTGAAAGTGCGTTTCATAAACGTGGTCGACCTCTACAAGCTCACCCCAGCGAGCGAACACCCGCACGGCCTGACTGACCGCGACTTCGACAGCCTGTTCACCTTGGACAAACCGGTGATGTTCAACTTCCACGGCTACCCTTGGCTCATCCACCGCCTCGCGTATCGCCGCAACAACCACAAGAACTTCCACGTGCGTGGCTACAAAGAGAAAGGTAGCATCAACACCCCGTTGGAATTGGCGATACAGAACCAGATCGACCGCTTCAGCTTGGTCATCGACATCATCGACCGCATCCCAGCCTTGCATGTGGCGGGGGCGCACGTGAAAGAAAAGATGATCAATAAGCAGATTGAATGCCGCAACTACGCGTATGAGCAGGGTATCGATTTGCCAGAAGTGGATAACTGGACGTGGCCATTCTAGGAATAAGGCGCTAGGATTGAGGACGGAGACAGTCAGCCAAGCCTCTCAATCCTAGTTCCTAAATCCTAACAACTATTTTATGAAGACCATCCTCACCATCAACAGCGGCTCGTCGTCCATCAAGGCAAGCCTGTTCGAAGCGAACGGCACTCGGCGTGATTTCCGCTATGGACATCTGCGCG
>JAVHQJ010000314.1:0-1613 GCA_036171075.1 Sideroxydans sp.
CCCGACCTTTGCACGAACTCAAAGATAGGGGCACATCCGGCAAATTTATCAGGTTCGCAAAATGCAGAGCAATGGATCCCCAACCCCAAGCATATTGGTCAGAAAGAGAGATCGATTAAGAGCGTGGGGTTAGGGCAGATTCACGGCGTGCCCGACTGACGTATCGCAATCAGGATGAATTGGCGATGAGCGTCTTGGGCAGATACAACCGCTCGGTAAGCGTCCAGAGAAGATGCTTGAATGGATAAGCAGAAGGCAAATGCAAGACGATGCGATCCTTGTATTGTTTGACCTGAGCTGCGACCTTGAACAACTTGAGCATAACCGTCTTGGGCTGAGCTGCAGCCAACTCAGTATGCGCAAGCGCTTGAGTCCGCAACTGCTGGTGCAGGACGTAAGCGGCGCAATGCAAAATCAAACGCATGCAGTTGGCAAGGAAAGTCGTGCAAGAAGTTCTGTCTGAAGCCAGATCGCACTTGACCTGCTTGATGAAGTTCTCGGCCTGACCGCGTGCGCAGTACAGATCGGCATAAATGTCCTGCGCTTCGGGCAACCGCATCGAAGTCACCACAAAGCGGGGATTGTCGCCCAGCGCCATCACCTCCGCTTTGAGCACCACTCGGAACGGCTTGTGCCATGAAGCGGCGGCATAGTCGAACTCATCAAACAAACGGATGGGGTCACACTCGCCGAATGCATGACGCTGCGCATACAGCGCGCGAGCCTGCTGCAACGAGGGTTCGGCCAAGCGATTCAGCACCGCATTGCCTGCCAAGCCAAACAGGAAATCGGTATTAGGCATCTCATCGATCAGGCGCATCAGTTCTGGATTGGAGAAATGCCCGTCACCGCGCACCAGAATATGCGTATCGGGGAAGTGCCGACGAATCAGCTTCAGCACCCGGCCAAAGATCATTGCATTCTCGGCACCTGTTGGACGCTTGCCGGGACGGAGCACCGCCGTGACCAGCGCGCCACTCAAACCATCGAAGATGAACAAGGGCAAGTAACAGGTACTGCGGTAGTGCTGATTGTAGAAGGCCAGTGGTTGCTGCCCATGCACCTGATCTTCGGAGTGATCAAGATCGAGCACCAATGCTTTGGGGGGCGAGGCGAACCCCGCGATGTACTGCTCCACCAAAGCACGACTGGCTCGATAGACATCGCAGCGAGTGGCGGCGTGTTCGAAGCGCGAGATCGTGGCACCGGAAGCCAACACCGCATCCGCATCGAACGGCTTGCGCCCGGCGCCCAAACGGAACAGGGGGTCATGGCGCAGTGTCTGGCAGTCATTGCCATCCTCGTAGCCTGAAGCGATCTGAAACAGACGTTGTGCGAGCACCTCGCGCGAGGTGTGTTTGACGTAACTTGGATGACGGCGATCATCCAGTGCTGCGGCAAGCCGTGCAGTCAGTCCGATTTGCTGATCAACACCACGGAGCAGTAACGGTCCTAGGTCAGAAGATAATCCGCCACCGGCGAAATCGGCTCGGATGGAAAAGCCTGCGGAAGGGGCAAAACGGAGTTGGGCTGGGGTAGAATTCGACATGGGCAGAAGGCTGTTTGGGTTGTACGAGCTGTTGGTCTGGTAACCGCAACTCTATCAAATACTT
>JAVHQJ010000315.1:0-1612 GCA_036171075.1 Sideroxydans sp.
GGCGCAAAAACGCACCAAACCGTGTCACACGCGCATCATTCTTCTTGGCCTGCTCCACATGCTCACCATTATCGCAAGTCGTCATACTACGGAACTTCCAGATCTCGACGATCTCACCCTTCAATCCATAACGATTTTGTTTGAAAATCACCGGGCCCGGTGACGAAAATCTGACACCCATTGAAATAAGCAATAACAGCGGTGATACCAGCAACAGGATCAAGCTGGCAAGCACGATATCTTCAACGCGTTTTAACCAGGATTCAACACCATGGAAAGGACTCTCAAATGTACTGACCATAGGCATACCACCGAATGTTACCCAACGCGCCTTATACAACGAAAACACAAACAGATCAGGAACCAGATAAACCGAAGCTGTCGTATCGGACAATTCCTCAATGATTTGAATAATGCGTTGCTCAGCGTGCATAGGCAATGTGATGTAGACAATATCAATCTGGCCAGATCGTGCGCACTCCAGCAGAGTCTGTAAATCACCCTTCAGCGCCACACCATCCATAATAATAAGGCGGTCAGGTGTGCGGTCATCAAACGCCCCCAACACATTCAGACCTAGCCATGGCATCTGTGCGATATGTTCAGATAACTTTTTAGACGCACTGCCAACACCAGCAAATGCAACAGTTCTGGTGTTCAAGCCCTGCGCCCTGGCACGACGCAAAGCCTTGCGCATTATGAAACGCATTGTGCACATCAAAATGGGCGTCAGCAGTACCCAAACAGCTATAACCATTCGTGAAAAATCCGCTGACGTTTTAAGTATAAAGCCCAAGGCGAGTAAGCCAATCACAACCAAAAGCCATACTATAGTGAGATGCCAAAATTCTTCGAGCAGACTACTCACGCGCCACGATTGATACAACCCACGCATCTCAGCCACGAAAAGAAAACTTAGAATCGCAAGCGTGACGAGCAATAGGTAATTTGCACTAAGTTCAATAGAGAATAGATGCACTGAAACAATCATACTCAATGCAATAAGCAGCGCATCCATCGTTAGATGCAAAATCGACAAACCCGAACTGTATTGTCTGATTAATCCTGTTGACGAATGGCTACTCAATACATCTCCCATGATACTAAATTAGTCCGCACGAACTCTATTTTTAAATCACCTGCGACAACGACACCTGCCAACATGACATGCGTCACACCAAACTCTGACTACATTCAACGCCTGAAAAGCCTAACGTATAGAGTTTCTCTGCCGCGCAGCGAAATTTGAATATATGAACATGGCGATGAACTCATACGCGGCAGATAAACCTTGTTGGACTGAACCGCCTTTTGGAAAGCGTGAATGACCGGCATAGTGGACTGATCCTTTTCTTCCCACCCGTTGATACAAGTAAGTATCCCCCGGCAAAGCCGGGGGCTTTAATTTGTGAGCCCCTCAAAGGGGCAAATAAAACCTTGGGCCGCCAAAAGCGGCTGCTTTGCTCCTCCCCCTTCAAGGGGGAGGTTGGGAGGGGGATAGGGTAACACCATAAACCGTATCTGCTTCACCATCCAAACGCATCCCCACCCTGGCCTTCCCCTTGAAAGGGAGGGAACTGCAGCAGTCATCGCCCAGCTCGCATGACCGCTG
>JAVHQJ010000316.1:0-1605 GCA_036171075.1 Sideroxydans sp.
TATAGGTGGGCTGCGAGATACTCCATTGCCGCCGCTTCATCCTGCTCAATCGCCATTTCCACTGCGCGTTTGGCGACGGCCAACAGGCGTTCGCTTTCGGCTTTGAGGGTGAAACTTTGTTGCACTAGAGATGAGATTTTTTGCTGTTCTTTAGCATCAATCATTGGCACGGGCAGATTTAAAATTTCAGTTTTGTTAATCGCGGTCAAAATCGTACCCGAGCAACTTTGTTTGAGCAGGTTTTGCATCAATTCAGACTTGAACAACACCAGCAGCGTTTCAGAATTTATCTTGTCCGAATCCACCACATAAAATCCCGTTGAACATAGCGCGCCATCCAGTGATTTCGGCACAATCGCGCAGCTAGTTAATGAGCCCTCAATGGATGAAATAAGCACGTTGCCTGCTTCTACTTTACGTCTTGCACGCGAGGGCAATTCTTGCCCGATTGCTCTGGTAAAACCCGTTATACCGCCTGATTTATCAATATCCGCCAACTCAATATAAGCATATTCACTCGCTTCTTTCGGCGTGTAATTGCTGTCTTTCAAATTACACAAGTTAGCCAAGGAATCCCAACCCGCTGCGCTATTGAAAACGTGCGATTGATAAGCCTCATATTTCGGCTGGTAATACTCGGCATCCAAGCGACCTGTGACGGCGAAAGAATCTTTGAAGGATTTGATGTTGACCACCACGCCGTCATTCCCGCGCGTTTCGTCATTCCGGCGCGTTTCGTCATTCCCGCGCGTTTCGTCATTCCGGCGCAGGCCGGAATCCAGCGGTTTTATTGAAAGGGCATTTTGGTTTTGTTCCCCGCTGTGCGGGGAGCTTGTTTGATTGTCTGGATTCCGGCCTGCGCCGGAATGACGCGCCGAAAAATCCGCCATGCCCAAGGTGTCGAGTAACAGCGTTTCGGCTTGAGCATAAGTGGCTTGAGATTGCTCAGTTATGCCGTATGTATGCGTGACAAGCTCTGCCACTTTTTCACGAAAAGTTTTAGAAAAGTCAGGAATCAAAATTTGATCGAAGTCTTCAAGAATCAATCCTGTCTGTGCCGCACCACGCTTATATTTTTGAATCTGGTTTTGTCCGTAATAGGACTTCAGATAAATCGCCAAAAAACTGGACTCAATATTTTTAGGTCGCATGATGGCTAATTTGCAACTACAGGTAGCTTTGGCATCCGTTGTAACCAAAGATAAATTGCCAATGATTGCGCCCACAATGGACATCAGCACATCGCCTTTTTTCAGGTGTGAACGTCGCATATTAGGTACATCGAAAGCTCGTTGCTCAATTCTTAAAGGGCTGCTGGCTTGTTCAATAAAGAAGTTGTAAATATCAGTCCCACGGTAATAAGGAACACCACCCTCATCACAATAAAAGTCACTAATGGTCATGTGATTACCGTCAGTGACTTTTACAAATTGAGTAATTGGCAGGGCATTTTTTGCAACTAAACTTTCTAGTGCCTGAATGTTTTTGCGCGAATAAAACTCCGCATCTAAGCGGCTTGTTCTTTCCAGGTCACACCAACGAACTTCGTTAATCTCCAGCCCTTCCAACAAAGCCTTGTAACGGGCTTCGTCAAAAGGGCTTAGT
>JAVHQJ010000317.1:0-7618 GCA_036171075.1 Sideroxydans sp.
CCTCTTAAACACAGAATAAGTGTCGTGCGACATTCAGCCCACAGCTCCCCGCCAAACGGAACGCGGGCACTATAACTACCACCTCCCGCAAAAACCACCTGCCGTTCAGCCTTTTTGCCTCAACGGTCAAATAGAAAAGGCAGCCGAAGCTGCCTTTTCTATTGAAGCACTTAACGTTCAATCATCCCAATCAGGAAAGTTGGGAATACGCACGGTATCTTCATCGAATACACCCTTGTCCGCTTGGGTGTGGCAAGCGTCGCAATAACTCAAAGACTTCACATCTTTATTGCCCTTCACCATACGTTCAGGAATTTCATGATGTTTGCGCTTGATGTAACGCACTTCAGTGATACGCAACGGTGCTTCGACACCTTCGGTTGCCTTGGCGATTTTGCGGGCGCGTTTGTAATACGACTTATCCGCTGCATTTTCCATCACGTAAGCTTTTATGGGGGTTAACACATCCGCTTCCAGTTCGGCATTTTCACCAAAGTGCTCTGCCAAAGCGCTTTCATTCAACAATTTTTCCCATGATTGCGTAGGCAACAAACCAGGGGGATAAGCGAAATGGCAAGAGCCGCATTCATCTTTATATTGCTTGTTAGTCACCGCGTGCACTTCCTTTTGGCGCAAAGGCGTGAACATGGCTTCCACTAAAGTTTCTTCGGCCACGGCAACGCCGCTGCTCAATAGCAAAGTGGCACACACAGCGGCTATTTTTAATTTCAATTGCATCAAAAAAACTCCTTAACTTATTGCGCGGTTAGAAAGGTCAGGAAATCCGCCTTTTCTTGCACGGTGCATTCACGACCCCAAGCATCTTTGCAATTGCGCTTGAACCATTTTTCGATTTTCTTTTCATCAGTAAAGCGCTCTGCATTTACCTTAACCGACATCGGCTGAATCACTTTACTAGTCTTGTTATGTTTGCCTGCTTTGCTCAAATCTGTGCCGTGGCAAGTCGAACAGGACATCACCGTACCGTCCGCATCTTTCACTTCTTTAGCCCAATCTTGTTTCGCCTTGGCGGCATCCACTTTACTCACGCCAGCGGCTTTGTAGCCTGCCAACAGCGCCTCACTCGCGGGACTCGCGTGAGCCGTCGTTACAGCAAGCGCACCAACAAGCAAACTCAACATTGAAAATAATTTATTCATTTCATATTCCTTTTCGAGTGATTTACCAAGTTAACTTAATTGCTGCCACCATGCCCAGCGCGCCCAACTCGGCGACACCTGCATGGCTGACTTGAACGGATGACTGCGCCGATTTGTTGACGGCATACGCCATTAAGGCCGCGCCTGAAATTCCCAGCATGATGTGCAAATTATCTGGGTCGGTAAAACCATCTTCCAAATGAAAATCATTCCAGTGAAACAACAGGCCACTGGTAATCGTGGCTGCCGCCAATGCAATCGTCGCTTTAGCCAATTTGGCATGCGCACCATTTACCGCACGCGGAGGTTGTGGCCCGACACAAACGTGTTCACAACCACCATCGGGGGCGGTCACTGCGGTTAATCCAGCCGCCACAATCGTCCCCAGCCCCAACACTAGGTGCGTGTTGCTACCAGAAATCCACGCTGGCTCAAACGGCGCTTGCGGTGTAGTGATAGACGCGGCAGCGGTGATATTCGGTGCACCCACGTCATTCGCCGCCAATAAAAAAGAATGCGCTGTAGGCGTGGGCAAACTCAAATTCAAAGTAGGCTCTTGCGCCTGCACTGCCACACTCGCCACAAGCAGCGCAGCCGCCAGCACCAGTCGAGTTAAATGATGATGTTGCATGGATGACTTCCTTAATTAATGTTGCGAATTCGTTGAAACTATTTTTTTCATACCGGTGACCATTGAGCGCACCAGATTTTCTTTATGTTGAATACTGCCCGCCAGCACACCCAATAAATGCAACGGGATTAACAGCAAGGCGACATCCACAAAAAAACTATGCGCATGGCGGAAGAAATAACTGGTGTCGTCACTCACTTGATTCGCCAAAAACAACAATGGGCCTTCGTAATCCACGGTCGCCAGCGTAATCAAGCCCGATGCAAAGATGGTCAACAACAAGGCTAACAAACCAAACACCATCAGCGCCCCAGCCGGGTTATGCCCATAGTAATGAGCGGGCTGCCCGCCGCGCATGGCGCGTACATAGTCCAAGGTTTCTTGCACAGGGAATATAAAAGATTTGAAACGCGCATAAGGCGTGCCAATGAAACCCCACAGCACACGCAAGGCCAGCAAACCAATAAGCGCATAACCAATCAACACATGCGCATCCAAAATGCCCACTTCAGCTGACACATACGCCAATACAAAACAAATAACCAACGACCAATGAAACAGGCGCACTGGCACATCCCAGACCTTCAACTGCTGATTATTTACGTTCATTCTTTTGCCTTAATGCGGAGAAAAAAGTGCGCTTTGAAAGAGCAGCGCATTTTATCGTAAAAAATTGGATCCCCAAATAACCTTCACTCCAAATTTAAGCAGCTAATGCTTAAAAGAGCATTGATTAAATCGTGACGCCAGTGCAATGGGGTAAGCAGGGATGACGGAAGAATCACTTATCTGCACTTCATTAAACGCGGACTACGAGTGCGCGCCACTTATTGAGTTCCTTACTAGGGAGCATGACGCACAAATGTTTTTTCAAACTGGGCGGCGGGTAGCGCTTTGGAGAACAGAAAGCCTTGCAATACTTCGCAGCCATGCGCCACCAAAAAACTACGTTGCGCTTCAGTTTCTACGCCTTCCGCTATCACCTTCAGCTCCAACTCTTTGGCCATCGCAATCATGGCTTTAATTAACGCAGCGTCATTTGCATCTTCTTCCAAATCACGCACAAAACTTTGGTCAATCTTAATACTGTCGAACGGCAAGCGCTTCAAATACTGTAGGGAGGAATAGCCCGTGCCAAAATCGTCCAGGGAGAAGCTCACCCCCAACGCTTTAAGCGCATTCATTTTGACAATCACCTCGTCCACATTTTCCAGTAATACGCTTTCCGTCAATTCCAAATCCAAACGCGCTCGCGGAATTCCTGTTTCAGCAAGAATGTGTTGCACGGTTTCGACAAAGTCAGCCTGACGAAATTGACGTGCACTCACATTCACCGCCACCACTAAATCGCGCATTGCTTCATTCGCCTGCCATTGCACAATTTGCAGGCAGGCGCTCCGTATCGCCCACTTACCCACCGATACGATGAGGCCCGTCTCTTCCAGCAATTCAATGACTCCGTTAGGCAGACTCGCACCGCGTTCAGGATGTTGCCAACGCAACAAAGTTTCTGCACCCACCACTCGCCCATCACAATCCAATTGGGATTGGTAGTAGAGGGAAAATTGTTGCGCTTGATGCGCCTCGCGCAATTCTTTTTCCAACTGCGCACGCCACATCATCTCGGCTTGCATTTGCGGGTCAAAGAAGCGCACCACATTGCGCCCTGCCTGCTTGGCTTGATACATGGCAACATCAGCGCGCCGCAACAATTCTTCAACCGTTTCATCGCGCCTATTAAACATGGTCACGCCAATACTAGAACTACAGTGATGCACCACTTGCACGCCCGACATCATGGGGTTGTTACGCTGCAAGTAGTAAGGCTGCGCCAACGACTCGCGAATTTTTTCGGCCATCATGCCCGCTTGTACAGCCGCTTGTGCCAAGTCTTCACTCAAGCCTTCACACAACACCACGAACTCGTCACCCCCCAAACGCGCCAACAAATCACTTTCACGCACGCACAAATTAAGTCGGCGCGCCACCTCGATAAGCAACTGATCGCCAACCTCGTGCCCCTCGGTATCGTTCAAGGTTTTGAAATTATCTAAATCCAGAAATAGCAGCGCACCGTGGAAATGATGGCGCGTCGTCAAGGCAAGTAATTGATTGATACCGTCGTGTAGCAATCGGCGGTTAGCCAGCTGTGTGAGCGGGTCATAGAAAGCCAAGCTGTGTGCAGACTCTTCGGCGGCGATACGCTGCGTCATGTCTAGAATAATGGCAAACACACGCGCGCCCTTGCCAGATTTAAGCGGCGACAGATGCACTTCCACCGCACGAATCTCACCACTTTGCAGGCGATGCCTAGCCTTGCTTTCACCTGACCAAGTGTGTGTTCCCAACGATGGCGGCGACTCATCCAATTGCAAAAAATTCATTGTTTGAAATTGGGCATGCGGATAGCCATAAAAAGTACACGCCGCTAGATTAGCATCCAAAATGTTGCCCGTTTGTTCATCAATCAACAGCATGGGCATTAAAGGACGCTCAAACACTTGGCGAAATTCGCTTTCGCTTTTCTTCAACTGGCGTGCTTGCACCAAAGCCATCAAACGGATTTCCACATTTTGTCGGGCGCGCACCGAGGTACGCCGAATGGTGAGTAACAGGTAGACCAAAAACAACAACAAAGGCAAACCAATTTGCGAGCCGATTTCAGAATCAGAGGTGAAGCTCACAATGAGGTATGGCGTCACGCCCACCAGAGTAAAGGGCACGGCACTTTTTAAGTCGGCCACATAGGACATGATGCCGCCCGCAATGAAGCCAATCAAAATAAAAGTCAGGAAGGTTTGATTGAGGATGCCGCTATGCGGAAAAAAAGACGTTACGCCCAATCCCCACACTGCGCCTGAAACAATCACCCACGCCCGAAAGCGATTCAACCACGGGTTCACATTATCCAAATTCACTGTGGCTGAAAAATTGCGGAAAATAGCCACGCGTGCCAATGACACCAACAACAAGACCAACCACCACGTAATGAGTAATCCATGGTTGACCTTACCCCACTCTACGTAGACCACCATGCAAGCCAGTATCAGCCCCGTCAGCAAAGTGATGCGCAAACCTGCCCACATCTGCGCTAAAACATCGAGATTGACTTCACGCGCCAGAACGGAGGGCTCATTGTTTGGCAAGAGATGTTTTTGCAGCGTTGAGGTTTTCATGTCGGCTTAAAAGTTGAAATCACGTAATTAAGTACGCGCTGGGTTAAGGAAGGTCTGATTAAGTCCGTTCGTGGTGAGTATTTCCCGTTCGCTCCCTCGATACACCGCGCAAGCGCGGTACTCGGGACGAACGGGAAACGCCTCGCAGAGGTTCTTGCACCCCTTGTGGGTGTATCGAACCGTGGCTTTCGGACTTAATCAGACCTTCCTTAATACAAAAAACGAATTCTACAGGGATGTGAACAACAAACTCAACGCGACACCGCATATCAAGCCTAGTGAATAGATCTGAAAAAGCAGTAATTAAATGCCTGCCCCTTTCGCATGAGGGCGCAAAAAGCCTCATCAGAAATTTTCTAACGTGGCTAGTAGCCATTGCTCGAAATGCTCAATAGGCAACGGCCTGCCGAATAAGTAGCCTTGAAAACTGCCGCAACCGTAGCGGTGTAACAGTTTGAATTGCGCTTCTGTTTCAACGCCTTCCGCCATCACATCCAACTCAAAATTCATGCACAAATCCACGATGGTCATCACCATCACTTTGTCGCCACTGTCCGTGGATAAGTTGCGCACAAATGACTGGTCAATTTTAATTTGCGTAAGCGGCAATTGCTTCAAGTGAGACAGCGAGGAATAACCAGTGCCAAAATCGTCTAGGGCGAAGTTCACGCCAAACTCTTTTAGCGCCTGCATTTTGGCGATGGACTCCTCGATGTTGTTCAACACCATACTTTCGGTGAGCTCTAGCTTCAGCAACATGGGATTGATGTCATGTTCAGTCACCGCACGCATCACTTGCGCCACAAAATCGGGCTGATGGAATTGTTTAGCACAGACGTTCACAGCTAGACTCAATTGCCCCCAATCTGCATGGGCTGACCAAGCTTGAATCTGCGCACACGCGGCATTCAACACCCACAGTCCTATCGGAATAATCAAGCCATTTTCTTCCGCCAACGAAATGAAATCGTTAGGCGAAATTAAGCCCTTAAGGGGGTGCTGCCAGCGCAACAAAACCTCTGCTCCCATTGGTTTGCCTACCGCGTTCACCTGCACCTGATAAAACAATTCAAATTGCTTCTGCTTCAACGCCACTTGCAAGTCGGTTTCCAGCGTGGCGCGCAATTCAATCGCCGCTTGCATCGCCTTATCGTAAAAACGAATGGCGTTACGCCCCGCATGTTTTGCCTGATACATGGCAATGTCCGCATGTTTCAACAAGCTATCTTTGTTTTCCGACTGGCCTTTGAATAAGGCGACACCGATACTAGAGGTCGTGTGATGCGGCACACCACTTAAGGCATACGGCTGACTCAATTCAACTCGAATTTTTTCCGCTACCGTTTCGGTTTGCGCAGCCGCCTCGGCATCCACCGTACTTAACGATTCCAACACCACCACAAATTCATCCCCTCCCAAGCGCGCCACCGTGTCACCTTCGCGAATCACTGTCTGCAAGCGTTTCGCCACTTCACACAGCAACAAATCGCCCACGTCATGTCCTTGGCTATCGTTGAGTTTTTTGAAGTCGTCCAAATCGAGCAACATCAGCGCCCCATAACGTCCATTACGTGTGCTAACGGTCAACGCTTGCTGCGTACGTTCTAGCAACAAGCGGCGATTCGGCAAACGGGTCAGCGGGTCATAAAATGCAAGGTCGTGCATTTTATTTTCCATGGCTTTACGCTCGGTCATATCCCAGATAGCACCAATGATGCCCACCGCTTTGCCGCTGCCATCCGTTAGCTTTGCCTTATGAAAGATGACATCGCGCAACGCCCCATCTCCGCGCTTTACATTGCTTTCATACACCTGTTCATTCACGCCCTCTTGCAACAGGTCTAGGTCTTTATCGCGATAATCTGCCGCTAGTTTTTGCGGTGAAATTTCGAATACCGTTTTACCCACGATGTCGTTTTTTTCTTTCCCCAAAAAATCGCAGAACTGCTTGTTACATCCCGTATAACGCCCCTCGGTATTTTTATAAAAAATAGGTAGCGGTAACGCTTGCACCAACGTTTCAGTAAAGGCCAAGCTGGCTTTCAATGAAGCCTCAATTTTCTTACGCTCACGAATATCGCGGCAGGCACCATATACACGACCATTTGGCAATACCACCGCATTTAATTCCAGGGGGATTTTTTGACCTGTTTTGCTGACTAGGCGAATGTCTAAAATTTGGCGGGGGCCTTGCACAATTTGCTTCCCCACGCGCTGATAGGTCTCGCGCCAATCTGGCGGTACTAAATCAAACACACTCATGCGATATAGCTCAATGCGCTCATACCCCAGCAGGGTTACAACGTTGTCATTGACGTAAGAAATACGCCCATCTTTCTCGGTAATAAATACTGCGTCGGGTGCATTTTGCAAGGTCATCAACAAGCGTTCTTCACTCTCCCGCAAAGCTTTAATCATCGACTCTGACACTTGATTAGAGCGCTCCATCAGCGATTGATATTCATGTTCCAACACAGACAATTCGTAAGCGTTTTTACGTGCCATTCGTTGGTCAAACAAATTAGCCATCAATCCGCCGCCAAACCACACGAAGGTCAACGACGCAATCATCATGGCCAGCAGCTTAGGTTCAATGCGCAAGGATGTGACGAGACACATGCCCCCTTCGGGAATGTGTAGCCCCAACATGG
>JAVHQJ010000318.1:0-1577 GCA_036171075.1 Sideroxydans sp.
CATCACCGCGCTCCTGCGCATGGTGGCATAATGCATTTCAGTGAAACTTCAGTTAGAGATTACCAATAGACGAAATTTAAAACGCAGATTCAATTTAGAAGTGCAACCGCTTGTGGTTGCTTGGTGTAAAGAACTTCCACGCCGAAGAATACTATAGTAATGGAATGGACGCCCACTTCCTAAAACGGCATCAAAGTGCCAAAGTAGTGGTTGCTTATGACCACTCAAATAGAAAGGGGCATCCGAAATGAAGATTACGACAATTGGCATTGATTTGGCAAAAATTGTTTTCCAGATTCACGGTGTAGATGAACGAGGCAAGGTGGGCGTGCGCAAGCAATTGAAGCGTGCCGAGATGTCGATTACTTCGCCAATCTGGAGCCGTGTTTGATTGGCATGGAGGCTTGTGGCAGCGCACATCACTGGGCGCGGAAGCTGGAGAGTTATGGCCACACTGTCAAATTGATGGCCCCACAGTTCGTGAAGCCCTATGTCAAAACGAACAAGAACGACATGGCAGATGCTGAGGCGATCTGCGAAGCAGTGGGTAGGCCGAATATGCGGTTTGTGGCAATCAAGACGGTTGAGCAGCAAGCGATCCTGTCGGTGCATCGAGCGCGGCAGGGCTTTGTGAAAGCCAGAACGGCACAAGGTAACCAGATACGAGGTTTGCTCTCGGAGTTCGGGATTATCATCCCGCAGGGCATACGTTTGATCGCCAAGCAGATACCGGAGATTCTGGAAGACGGTGAAAACGGGTTGCCTGGCACGATGCGCAACTTACTCGAACGGCTGACTGAGAATCTGAAAGAGATGGATCGGCAGGTCAAAGAGCTGGAAGAGAAAATACAGTTGTGGCACCGCGAGAATGCCGTGAGCCGCAAGCTGGCAGAAATTCCGGGGCTGGGGCCGATTACGGCCAGTGCGATAGTGGCGACAGTGGGAGATGCTCGTGAATTCAAGAGTGGTCGCCAGCTCGCTGCGTGGTTGGGTTTGGTGCCAAAGCAGCACTCTAGTGGTGGCAAGCAGAATCTGCTGGGCATCAGCAAACGTGGTGACACGTATCTGCGCACGTTGATGATCCACGGTGCACGAGCCGTCATTCGCTTTGCTGAGAACAAGGCGGAGCCAGAAAGCTGGTTGAGGAAATTGATGGCCAGGCGCAATAAGAACGTGGCGGCAGTAGCCCTGGCGAACAAGAATGCACGGATCGTGTGGGCGCTGTTGGCTAATGATCGAATATTCCGCCCTGATTACACACCGGCAGCCGTGGTTGCCGGAATGTAATCAAGGCGGGTAAGTAAAACCAATTTTAACGAGTTGAAGGAGCAATACCACCGATTGCACAGGCAATCATGAAATGATGGCGAGACTGGTCAGACCGTGAGTGGTCAAACCTGCGAGGTCCACAGTGCGTGAAGCACGCTATAGTGATCAGGGGCTACTCAGCGAATTCCATCAGGGATAGAAGCATTGCGCTTCACACAAAATCCGGATGTATGGCTGCAATCTTTACCCCTTCTTAAAATCATCGATTGAAAGCTTGGCAAAAGTGGGCGTCCATGTATGAACCCCGA
>JAVHQJ010000319.1:0-1574 GCA_036171075.1 Sideroxydans sp.
TCTGTTTCCGTGCTGCGGTTTTAACGGCTTCCACAATGGCGCGCACTTCGTCTTCACTTGCCGCCTCCACTTGCACCAACAGCACGTTGGAGAGGTTACTGTTCTCTGCATCGTTGGCTCGTTTAACTCGCTCTTGCAAGGGGTAAATCATCGTGGCCTTAGCTGCGATCAGCTCCGCCCCAGCCGCTCTGGCGATTTCCGACAGCATGTGACTCCCCGCCCACAAATCACGGCTGCGCCGCGCGGAAGCGATGAAACTCTGCACCGGGCCAAAGGCGATTTCAATCAGGTATTGGCTCATTTTGCTTCCTCCACAGCCAATAATTCTGAGCCTTTTACAATCGCGGTTGCTTTATAAAACCCAGATGCAATTTTCTGATGTGCGGCTTTAGACAGTGATGCTTTTATAGCAACGGCTGCATCACCAGAGGCGCTGAACATTTTGCTGCTCGTTTTGGCATACACCGAGCCATTTTTTTCAAATGTAATCCGCGCCCCCTCGCATTTCTCTTCAACTTTCACCGCAGTTGCAATTTGCCCCGCATCCGTGAATTCGTACTCACCAAAAAAAGTCATGAATGCACTCAACGGATTCAGTCCACGCAATTTTCCATCCACATTCATAGGGGCAATTGTTTCGGAAATACGTTGCTGCTCTTTCTCATCTTTAGGCCAAGCCTTGGGGGTTCCCATACCGCTTTTGTAGCGCAGCGGTTGATACAAAGCTTCCTTCCAATAGGGCAGTAATAATGCGGTTGCCGTCCATCGTCCGTTATAAATGCAAGGACGCAAAATCAGCGGGCTTGCCATACGCTCTTTATTCCCAGCAGGCAGCAGCTCCGTTTTTCCAGGTTCCGTAGTTTTTCGGAAATCAAAAATGATGGGCAGCCCAAATGCGGCTCGGCCAAATACGTTACCTGCTTTGTGTACGGGGATGTGCCGCCCGCCATCATCCATTTTAAAGTCGCGCCGCAATTGATCCGGCTCAGGCCAATAGCTTCGCCCCGGCCCTTGCGCTCTGGCAAATCCGCGCCCTTGTCTAAACTTGTGCAGTTTCTCGTTTGCTTTCTGCCATGCTATTACTGGATCTGCGGTTGTTTCCGCTCTGGCGATTAAGCATCCCAACGCTTTCAACTCAGCATCGCTCACCGCAGTAATACCCTCAATTTGAACCGCACCAAAGCCACGGCGTGTTTTTGCTCCCAGACCGCCGAAAGTTGCCCACCATTGCAGGGCAACTTCAATCTGAGCAGAAATATCTTTCGGATATTTCATCCGTACTTCAAACTTTTGTGCCGCATTGAGCCACTGCGACTCACCTTGTCCAAAAACATATTTGATGGCTGCATTGGTTTCACTGTTGGATGCGGTCGTTTTGGAGCCGGGTTGCTTACTGACCATGACGCTTACCTTGCTCGCCGCCAGCGTTTCCTCATCCCCCAACCCGCCCCAAATATCACGCTCCGCCTCGAACAATTTCTGCGAATCAAAACGCCCCTGCGAATCAGCATAATTTTTTTGATTCAGCAAGCGCCACCAAAACCGCAGTTGGCCGCGTATCTCGGTCGCGCGGA
>JAVHQJ010000320.1:0-1573 GCA_036171075.1 Sideroxydans sp.
CGTATTGGGAAAGGAATATGCTGAACTTGCGCCGTTCCTGGACAAGCTGCTGAAATTGCCTGCCAGAGACATGCGCATCGTGGAAGGAATGGTGCAACTGATGCACTCGGAAAATAGCAGGAATTAATTTTTCGGGCAGACTGACGCAATCGACGCTACGCAGTATCCCAGATTTTCAGAAATTCAGATTTTTACATCCACACCCGTCGCACCCGACGACCCGCCACCCCCGGCATCCAAAATTTTGCCCATCTCGCACCCGCCACACCGCCCGATGAAGGCAGCCATCCCGACCCAGCAGCGGCTCCGACTGGGTGCATTTCTGGGTCACCTAGGCACCATGCTGCATCGCACTCACCCCCTAAAGTCCCCCGTTTCGGCAAGTGGCTGGCGTCAGGTCGTCGAGTGCGACGGGTTTTCAGGGGAAATTATTTTCTGCGTATGCAAAATGATCGGCCACAAAAGGCAGGTTAGTCACGGTTGCGATGATCATCTGGATTAGCCTCTGCCAACAAATCTTCCATATCATCCTCCAACCCGTACCCCACATTTGAAGCAATATTGCGCAGGCCATACAGTCTATCTAAGGCATCCTCCTGGATTTCAATGGATACCTTACCAAGTGCGTCTAGTGCCTTCTTGAACTGCAAATAGACCGCATTGAAGAACCCTTCCCCTTCGTAGCCATAGTCAGTGGAAAAATTCATGGCAACCTCACAAAAACAGAGGTGCAACTCCAACATCCCTTCCGGCAAACCGATTGCCTTCTGATATTCAGAAATTGCTTTTTTGGCATCGGTGATTTTGACATCACTGTTACGTCCCATTACGTTGGGGAACAATGCCTTTTGAATGCGCTTTTTGTACATTTCCAAAGGATCTCCACCAATGGAAAATCGAGCATGCAGGAAAGCTTGATTCACTTTTTCAGCAGCGTATAGGTCGGCGACAAGTTGGATTAGTCCCGCATTGTCAAAGTTGGCAAGCTTCGCTTTGACATCAACCCATGACGGTTTTTTAACTTTTTTAATGGTAGATGCCATTTGCATTTCCTCTGTCTCAGCTACTTGCAATCAACCCGCCCACGCAATTCTTTGCCTGCCTTAAAGTGAGGAACGTATTTGGCCGGTACTGAAACCTTGTCTGCTGTCTTCGGATTCCTTGCCTTACGGGGTGGCCTGTAATTCAGACAGAAGCTGCCAAAGCCACGTATCTCGATGTGCCCATTCTTTGACAGTGTCCCAGAAATCGCATCAAGGATCACCCTGATAGAAAGTTCAGCATCACTCAGCTTGAGTTGTGGGTGCAGTTCAGCCAAACGGGATATCAGGTCAGATCGGTTCATGCTCAGCTTTGGAAGAAATTTCAGAGCGCATTTTACATCAAGGCGAGAACATGACGCACCCGACGACGCGATGCTGAACTTTGAAAATGACAGCGAGAAAAATGTGGATTTAAGTTGATGCCGAGAAGAATTTTATACCGACTTTGCCGAGCCGAATTCTGGACGAGAAAAAAGGCTGGTACCTAAGCACCAACCCTTTATCTGTCTGGCTCCCCGACCTGGACTCGA
>JAVHQJ010000321.1:0-1571 GCA_036171075.1 Sideroxydans sp.
TGTGCTCGCTGATGGTGCCCTTGGCCTTGCCGAACAGCTCGGTCAACTGCTTCTGATTCAGCCACAAGGTTTCCGCCTCCAGCATCACGTCGATGCGGGTGGAACCGTCTTCGCTTTGGTAGATCAGGAATTGCTGCGGGTCGGTCATGGCGTATTTAAGATGTGGTAATTGACAAGTTCATGTCACTTTTTGACTACTGCCGCAGGAACTCTGCGCGCATCCACAATAGTCTTCACGATAGCGGCTCGTTCTTCGCGCTGTGCAGCAACCAGATCACGAATCTCGCTCTGAAAAGCTTTGATCTGTGCATCGCTGCTCACATTTGATTTCTTAGCATCAACATAGCTTTGATAAGAAAAAAATGCCGAAATAACTAGGCCAAAGGTCGAAACAATTAAACTGACTGCTGCAATTTTGACTGCAACTTTTGTCTGTTGAATTGTTATCTGCGTTTGATGCTCCGTTTTTTGGGAATTCTCGATATAGTCAGTCTGCATACGCAATGCAGTGTCGTTCATGCTACGGATAATTTGCGCAGCCTGTGCCGCCACTGGCCGCAATTCCTCGATTTGCCTGACAACGCCTTCGAGCATCGCATTCGTATCGTGAATTGGGTTTTTCGGTATGTGTGTCTCCGGCACTCTAAAATTTGGTACATCAGAACTCGGCTCTGCGAATCTTGAAGCAGTATTTGGCAGATCAAGAGCGTGTTTTTCAACTGTATCTCGCAACTGATCTAATGCCCCGTGGTTGCATTGCATCGCTTCCATCGCGGCACTGGCGGAAAATGACTGGGATGCCAATTTAGTCATTTTCTCCCATTTGTCTTTCTCCTCGGCAAGCATCCGTTCTACTCCAGAATATCCACGGGCATACTTGTCAATCGTGTCCTGAAGCTGATTTGAAAGACCGAGATTGCGTTGCATCGCCTCCACCGTGGCACTGGCAAAAAGCGACTTGGACACTGGTTCAATCATGAGCTCCCATTGTGTTTTTTGCTCGACCGCGTAATGACGGAATGCACGAACGAGAAAATCGCAAGCCGTCTCATCAACCAACCTTTCAATGTCACTGCCTTTGTGAGTCTTGAGAAGGTATCGGTTCTTCTGAGTCAGCTTATCTGCGAATTCCTCCACTTCCGCATCCGTTACCGAACTCAACTCTTCCGTCGTAAGTCTGGGAGCTTCAGTTTTGTCGGCATCATCGGAGTCTCCATCGACGGGACGCCGCGTCATCTCAGCAAACAGCCAACGCACAAAATCAATGCTCTGGCCACCGGATGCCCTCAGCTTCTTATTAGCTTGAGTAAGATGGTCAGTATTTAGACAAAGGCAACGAACATTGCCCAGCGATTTGAGTTCCAAACTGAACTCACACATGCGGGCAAGGTCGCGAAGATTAAGAGCCATTTTGAACTATCCCACCTTGAAAACCTTCATCACCTCATCCCCCAGGTGATTGATGACCTTCACCGCAATCCGCCCCGATTTCGGCTTGTCGAAGGGCCGGGAGGTATCGCTGTTCAGGGTGGCCCAGGCTTCCTCGTTGATTTCGGCTTTCAGCGTGGTCT
>JAVHQJ010000322.1:0-7531 GCA_036171075.1 Sideroxydans sp.
GATAATGAAGCGCATCAAAGCCAAGGGTATAGAGGTCATCGTCTATGAACCCGCGTTCAAGGAGTCCGAGTTCTTCCGTTCAAGAGTGGTTAATGACCTGGCCAAATTCAAAGAGGAAGCGGATGCTATTGTCGCCAACCGCATGAGTCCGGAGCTTTTGGACGTCGCTGACAAGGTCTATACGCGCGATCTGTTTGGCAGTGATTGATGGGCATCCTGGAAATTTTCAGATTGACCGTCGAATGGTTGCTTGCGTGTTGATTTTTTCCCGTTGTACCTGTTCCTCCGATGCCATGCGTGATGTGGCAGATAAGATTTGTTGGCGCGATTTGCTGAGGATTGATTGATATGAAGGTTTTGGTTACTGGTTGTGCCGGTTTTATTGGGATGCATGTCTGCCTGCGCCTGCTTGCGCGCGGCGACGAGGTCGTTGGAATAGACAACCCGAATGGTTATTACGATGTGCAACTCAAAAGAGGTCGTTTTGAGGAGCTAACTGCGCTTGAAAATTTTTCTTTTATTAAGCTGGACATCACTGATCAGGTCGGGATAGGGAAGCTGTTCGCCAGTCAGGGTTTTCAGCGCGTTGTCAGTTTGACTGTGCTATTTGCTTGAAAATTCGTTGGTGTATGCACAGAGAAATTTGGTTGGAGAATGCATGAAAATGAATTTTCAACGCAGTAATTAGAGTTTTGTCGAGCGAGTATTTTTAATAACGAGGATTTGAACACGATGCTTGAAAAGCTGCCAGTAGTAGACATGCAAAAAAGGGATGACAACGCCGGTCTGATTCGAAAGAATGTGAAAATTTACTTAGGATTTGGCGTGTTTGGAATTATGTGTGCAGTTTTGTATATTTTGATTGTGCCGACGCAATATGAGGCCGTGGCACTTATCCAGCTACAACAAGTTGTTGTTGAAAAAGGATGGCAGCCGGTTGAATCGGGCAACATGGTTGTAGCGCGGCTGTCAATGCCTTCGACGTACTCTCAGGATGTTGCTAGGGCATGTGGCGTAAATAAAAATTATTCCGAGGCAATGACTAATTTGGTACATACAAAATTAGTGAAGGATGAGCAGGGTAAAATTGAGATACGAGTCAGGGGTAATACACGAGAATTGGCCGAACACTGTGCTGTAGCTGTTTTTGAGGCTGTTAAACAACAAGAAGAAATGCTGGCAAATCCTATCTTAGAAAACTTTAAAATTGACCTTGCTTATGCCAATGAAAAGCTGGGGGTTCAACAGGTTTTTCTTGCTAAAGAAGGTAAGTCGGTATCGCAAGGTATTGTTTATTTGGCATCGCGAGAAGAAGTAATATATTGGCGGGAACGGATAGAATCACTGAATACTGCAATATCCAAGACGGAGGGTAGCAGTGCAAGGTTGTTGTTGCCTGTTTGGTCGTACAGTGAGCCGATATTTCCGAAAAAATTTCAAACCTTGTTTGCCGGTTTGTTGAGCAGCTTGATACTAGGGTGGTTTTATGTCTGGTTCAAAAATTTTAGAGTGGCAATGCCTAGTTTGAGGAGTTAATTTGATATGAAAATCGCAATAGTAGGTCTTGGTTATGTTGGGCTGCCACTGGCAGTCGAGTTTGGTAAAAAATTCCCAACCGTTGGAATTGATCTCTCCTTTGAGAAAGTCGCGGCATATCGTAATTTTATTGATCCGACAGGCGAGGTGAGTTCGGAAGAATTACGCGCAGCAACGCAGCTGACTTGCTATAGCGATCCCCAACTGTTGAGTGATGCGGATTTCATTATCGTTGCAGTTCCGACTCCGGTAGATGAGGCGCATCAGCCTGACTTTACGCCGCTGATCAAGAGCTCGGAATCCGTTGGAAAATACATCAAGCGCGGTGCGATAGTGGTATATGAATCCACTGTCTACCCTGGTGCGACGGAGGAGGTTTGTATTCCGCTCCTAGAAAAATATTCCGGCCTGAAGTGGAAGGAGGATTTCTTTGTGGGTTACAGTCCCGAGCGAATAAACCCCGGTGACAAAGAACGCACCGTTACCAAGATAGTCAAGGTTGTTTCAGGAGATACACCGGAAACGCTGAAGATAGTCAGTGATGTTTATGCCTCGGTAATCACCGCTGGTGTCTATGCTGCGAGCAGTATTAAAGTCGCCGAGGCATCAAAGGTCATCGAAAACACCCAACGCGATCTCAACATAGCATTGATGAACGAGCTTTCCATTATTTTCAACAAGATCGGAATCGACACACTGGAAGTCCTAAAAGCTTCCGGTACCAAGTGGAACTTCCTGCCTTTTCGACCAGGCTTGGTTGGAGGTCACTGCATCGGAGTGGATCCTTATTATCTGACGCACAAGGCAGATATGTTGGGCTATCACCCACAAGTGATATTGGCAGGACGTCGTATCAATGACGGAATGGCAGCCTATGTGGCACAACAAGCTGTGAAGCAAATCATTCAAGCGGGCGGAGCTGTTAAAGGTTCCAAAGTCATAGTGCTCGGTCTGACTTTCAAGGAAAACTGTTCTGACCTTCGCAACAGCAAGGTGGCGGATCTGGTGAAGGAATTGCAGGAGTTTGGCTGTGACGTCAGCGTGCATGACCCGCTGGCCGAACCCAAGGAAGCTATGCACGAATATGGCATTACATTGACCGAATGGGGTGCATTGCCTGATCAGGCAGATGCCATCATTGCAGCCGTCTCGCACGCTGAATATGTGGAGCAGCCTATCGAGTCTTTGTTGAAAAAACTAAGGTCAGGCGGAGCATTCGTAGACATAAAGTCAGCATATCAGCCGGAGTCTATCGAGGCAAAAGGATATAAATTGTGGAGGTTGTAACCAAGGCGCTGGCATACGAACAGCTTAAAGCGCGCCTGTCTGCTGGGCAGCATATATGGCTTGTCACCGGCGTTGCGGGCTTTATCGGCAGCAATCTGCTTGAAACTTTGCTTAAGCTCAACCAGCGTGTGGTGGGAATGGACAACTTCGTCACCGGACATCCAAGAAATCTTGATGAGGTTCAATTGCTGGTATTGCCCGAGCAATGGCGCAACTTTCAGTTCATCAACGGAGACATCCGTAACCTAGAGGACTGCCGCCACGCAATGGCTTTTCGTCATTCCCGCGAAAGTGGGAATCCGGTTGTGGACGAAGACATGCCAGTTGAGTATGTGCTGCATCAAGCGGCGCTGGGTAGTGTGCCGCGCTCGGTCGAGGATCCCATCAGCACCAACGAGACCAATATCAGCGGTTTTCTCAACATGTTGGTGGCTGCACGTGATGTTAAAGTTAAGCGTTTTGTTTATGCCGCCTCTAGCTCTACCTATGGTGATCATCCCGGCTTGCCCAAGGTGGAGGACAAGATTGGCAAGCCGCTGTCGCCTTACGCGGTCACCAAATATGTCAACGAACTTTATGCTGACGTTTTTGCCCGCACTTATGGTTTTAATACCATCGGACTTCGTTACTTCAATGTCTTCGGCCCGCGTCAGGATCCTGATGGGGCTTATGCTGCGGTCATCCCAAAATGGATCGCCAGCATGATCAACGGTGAACCTGTCTATATCAACGGTGATGGCGAAACCAGTCGTGATTTTTGCTTCATCGAAAACGTATGCCAAATCAACCTTCTGGCTGCCACAAGCGAAAAGCACGAGGCTGTAAATCAGATATACAACGTTGCAGTGGGTGATCGTACGACACTCAATCAGCTCTTCGAGCAACTACACCTCAACTTGTTGTCCGGTTATCCGCATTTGCAAAATGTGGCACCCGTGTACCGCGATTTCCGCGCAGGTGATGTGCGCCATTCGCTGGCGGATATCAGTAAGGCTGCTGCGTTGTTAGGTTATCAGCCCACACATCCTATAAGTGAGGGAATCAAGCTGTCTATGGCCTGGTACAGGCAACGGCTAAGTAAGTGAAAGTAAATCAGAGATTGAAACGCACGCTCGACAAAAACCATAACAGATCAAGCTGGAAACAACCAGCATTTGTGAGCCATCTAAGTGGCCGTTTTGGTCGCGGCGTTTTTTGGAATCTGGTTGGTACGCTGTTTGCACAGGGAAGCGTATTTCTAACCGCCATCATTCTGGCGCGTATATTGGGCAAGGAAGGGTTCGGCGAATTCGGCATGATTCAGAGCACTCTGCTGACATTGACCAGCATTGCGCAGGTTTCAACAGGGCTGACCGCAACAAAGTATGTGGCTGAATTCAGGGATGCGGACAAGGCGCGCGCGGGGCGTGTGCTGGGGCTGTGCTCAGTGCTGACCTTGGCAACCGGTGTTGTGGCAATGGCGTTGCTGCTCATCAGTGCGCGATGGATGGCGGAGCATGTGCTGGCTGCGCCGCATCTCGCTACGAGCCTGTCAATATCGGCTGCATTTGTGTTGTTTTCGGTGATGAATGGATATCAGATTGGTGCGCTGGCAGGTCTGGAAAGCTACAAAAGCATCTCTATATATAGCGCTATGCTGGGTGCAGCCCATCTAACTGTTTGTGGATTGGGTGCGGCATTATGGGGGCTACAAGGTGCGATTGGCGGCATGGCAGTGAGTGCCCTTTTGCGCTGGGCAGTGTATGGCATGGTATTGCACCGTGAAACGGGCAAGCAGGGCATTACGATACAGCGCAGAGAAGGACTAAAGGAACGGGAAATTTTGCATCAATTCACTTTGCCCGCTGCATTAAGTGGGCTGACCATTATGCCCGCGATTTGGCTGGGAAATGCCTTGTTGGTGCAGCAACCGAACGGATATGCAGAAATGGGAATTTACAGTGCTGTAAATAATGTTAGAGGGTTGATGTTGATGTTGCCCTCGTTATTAAACAGCGTTGGTGTGTCCATGCTAAATAACAAGTTTGGCAATAAAGATAACGTAGGCTATCTCACGCTCTATTATGCCAATGTTAAAGTGACCGCAGTGATTGCCGTTGCGGGCGCAATGACGATGGTGATATTGAGCGCATTTATACCGGGATGGTATGGGATGGAGTCCAGTGACTCATCCGAAAAATTGGTGCTGATCCTAGCTTTGGCAATCATTCCAGAAGCACTATCAGTGTCTCTTTACCAGCTCATACAAACTAGCGGCAGAATGTGGGTTTCATTTTTCTTTGTCGCATTGCCTCGTGACATAATGATAGTTGTACTAGCAGCAACTCTGATTCCTGTGTGGGGTGGGGTGGGGTGGGCAGTAGCATACGCTTTGAGCTGGGCCGTGGTATGCATGTTGATTGTTGCTCTTGTAATACGCTTCAAATCGCAGTTGAAATTTAAATCTTGAGGAAAAAATGAATAAAATTTTAGTTATGGCAGGAACTTGGCTATGGAAATACTTGCCAACTCGATTTATTCGCCAAGCAGTGTGGGATGGGTTTCTTTGGTGGTGCCGGGGAAAGAGAAAAGTCGAGACGATTGATGGAATTACTTTCGATCTTGACCTGAGTGAAATGATCGATGTGGGTATCTACGTGAATCGGTTTGAGAGAGAAGTTACAAGCTTTATTGATGCAACGTGCAGGAAGGGCTTTGTTGTTTTGGATATCGGGGCAAACATTGGGGCTCATTGCTTGCGATTTGCACGTATCGTGGGCAAAGAAGGGAAAGTCTTTGCCTTCGAGCCGACCGATTTCGCGTTTAACAAATTGAAAAAAAACATCTCTCTCAACAATTTCGGAAATATCGAAGCGTATCAGGTGGCATTAGCCAATCAAAACCTTGCCCAACAGACGATTTCCTATCGTTCAAGCTGGAAGTCTGATGGAAGCCAGAAACAGGCCTCTAGCCTGGTTGATTTTGTCAGGCTGGACGATTGGGCCGCTGACGGCAAAATAGATAGGCTGGATATTATAAAAATTGACGTAGATGGAAATGAATTCCCGGTATTGGATGGCGGGAGAGAATTGCTGAAAAAGTTTAAGCCAATGGTGATTGCAGAAGTTGGCGCATGGCACTTTGAAGATTCACAGAGAAATCCTTGGAGCATCCTTGAGGATATGGGATACCGTTTCTGGGATCTGCAAACTGGGAATGAGTATCTGTCGCTCTTAAAGTTGAGAGAAAAATTGCCCCTTGAAGATAAAGAGATGGGGTATTCCATGAATATTGTGGCTAAAACGGGCGGAACTCCATGGGGTATTGAGTAATGACACTCCCCTTGCCGACGCCAACGGTGATGCCAGTGGATCGCCAAGAATGGGCAAAGCAGCTCAATCTTAGCAATTTTGTGAATTCGTATTACCAATATCGCGATCTTCAGTCGCTTGAAGGATGTCGGAAGATTCTGATTGTTGGTCCCGGACAGGGGTTGGATACGGAAATTTTAAAGTGGCGTGGTTACGAAGTGCAAACCTTTGATATAGATGAGACATTTCACCCTGATTTTATCGGAAGTGTCCATGACCTCGGCAGGTTTGCTGATCAGCAGTTCGATGCAATCATTGCCTCGCATGTGCTGGAACACCTGCCAGTTGCTTTTTTGGATAGCGCCCTGAAGGAAATCTCACGCGTTGCTCGATATGCTTTGATTTATCTACCGGTACACGGACGGCACATGCAGTTACGGTTAATGCCAGGCTTCAAGGGAATTGACATCTCGCTCGTCTTCAATTTCTTCAACTATTTCAAAAAACCCGATGGGGTCGTGGCGAGATATATGGCGGGAATGCATTACTGGGAAATCGGGATGAGGGGGTGGCATGTCCGCGATGTGGCGAAGCGCATGTCGCAATATTTTCAGGTCAAGGAGAGCTATCGGAATAAGGACTGGCTACCAAGTTACAATTTCGTTCTGCAGTCCTCCTTCAAATCTAAAGGTGGAGGAAGCGCTTGATGAGTCAAGCGCAAGGGGAAAGTGGGGCTGCACATATCCCTGCATTAGACGGCCTGCGTGGCGTGGCTATTTTGTTAGTGATGCTCATTCATTTTGGCGCGCAGGCAGGATTGCCGCCATTGTTTCATCGCTTGGCCTATATGGGATGGGTGGGCGTGGATTTATTTTTTGTACTTTCCGGATTTTTAATTTCAAAAATTTTGATGGAAAGTAAAAACTCACCAAGTTATTTCAAGAATTTTTACATGCGTAGGGCATTAAGAATCTTTCCGCTGTACTATTTTATTTTGTTTGTTGGAATCTTTGTCCTGCCGCTATATCTCTCTGAGGAGGTGGTTAAAACCTATTTTGATGGATCCATATCGGGCGCGGGGTATTTGTTCGCCTACATGACAAACTTTTCGCTTGTATTTATTCCCGGCTTGACATTTGGAGTGTTTGGTCATTTCTGGTCGCTTGCAATTGAAGAGCATTTTTATTTGCTGTGGCCAGCTGTTGTAAAGTGGCAGGGCAAGAATCGGTTGATTGCGATATGTACTGGCATCATGGCATTTTCTTTGTTAACCAGAATCGGCTGGCTGTCCACTGGACAGGGATGGGGTGGGGCGTATCTGCTCACGTTTTGCAGAATTGACTCGTTGGCCTGTGGCGCCTTGTTAGCGCTCTGGATTGATGGCAGGAGTCAGGAGGAGATGCTGCGGTATTTTGTTA
>JAVHQJ010000323.1:0-1569 GCA_036171075.1 Sideroxydans sp.
CCCGACTTTGACAGTTCGTTTTTAAGAAATCCTTATTTTTTAAACACTTTTTGCAATTTACGCAAAATCTTGTGTGCCTACACTATTTTCTCGATCTTGAGTACCCGATCTGGCAATTTCATACGCATAATCTCGTAGCCTTTCGCCGCAGGCCCCTTGATTTCATTGCGCACCCACGCCCGCGTTCCGCGGACGTCTACGGGAATCGCATAGACCTCATTGAGCGCCCTAAACCACTCTCCGACAGTGAACGACGACTTGGCTTTGCGAAAATCCCGGATAAGAATTGCTTCCACATAATAGGTCAACAGGCACAACAACATGTGTGACTGAATCCTGGAATCGATCCAGTGGAACATAGGCCGGGTTTGGATTGGCCCTTTGATTTCCCCAAAAGCGTCTTCCACACGCCATAGATCTCTGTAGCGGTCATAAATTTCTTCGTCGCGCAACTTCGTGCCTGCGACATTTGTTAGTACGCCGAAAAAACCGTCGCGGGTTTGAGCCTCGCTGATGGCCTGCTCGTCAATTACCGGCGTTCCCTCATTCAAACCGTTTAAGAACTGCCGGTATCCCTTATGCGTCACGAATTGCTTCGGCTCTGGCTTTTTCTTGTCCAGCTGCTCCCTGATCTTTCTTACAATCTCTTCCCGGATGAATGCGTCCCGCTCGGCGCGCTCCCGGCTCCATGTCACAATCAGCCGGCTGCTCTGGTATTCCATTTCTCGGATCAGCAAGGTCCCGTCTTTGTTTAACGGCCGATACTTGCTCTTATCCATTACCTCGGCCTGCCACACCTTCGTCATGCTCCATAATCGCGCCCCTAAAATAAAATCCATCTGCGCTTTCCGCAACTCGTCTATATTCTCTTTCGTGATTATCCCCCGGTCCGCAACTAAAACAATCCGGGTAATGTGATATTTTGTTTTCAGTTTTTCCAGGATAATCGGCAGGCTGTGGGGTTCATACGTGTTGCCGGGAAACAGCTGGTATCCGACCGGCACACCGTCCCGGTCCACCAGCAGCCCCAGGATTACCTGCGTCAAATCTTTCCGGTGAATCTTGCTATAACCGAAGCGCCGCAACTCGCCATCGTCCGGGTCGTCATTGACGCTCTCAAAATGAAGCGTTGTTAAATCGTAAAAAACAACATCGAGCTCTTGGTTAAATAAATCCCGCTCTCCGCCACGTTCAAACAGTGTCGCCTCGACATCCTCCCGGTGTTCCCATAGCACATCCATCGCCCGGTAAAAACTTTTCAGCGGCGGCGCGTCCATTTCCAAAATCCCGGGGTAAATCTTTTCCCATTGTTCCAGGTTCAAGCGCCGCTTCGAGCACGGCTTGATAAACCGGCTCACAATCATGCCGGTGATTATCGCCGCCCAGGGCAGCTTCATCCGGGGATGCTCCGCCGCCAGGCGTTCCAGCATCCGTTTGAGTTCCAGGCGCTCCAGCATTTTGTTCACCACATGCGCGGCGCCCAGGTGGTATACCTGTGACACTGAAACATCTTTGCTTAAATCTATCAGCTGTTGCCGCGTCGCGAAGCGCGACAGGCTTTTTACCAGC
>JAVHQJ010000324.1:0-7512 GCA_036171075.1 Sideroxydans sp.
CGTGCCTTCGACCACTCGGCCACCTCTCCGAAGGCCGCGAATGATACTGATTCGATGCACTTCGGTCAAACGATTTATGTTTATTCTTGCTCCAAGTTAAACACTTTATGCAAAACACGCACCGCGAGCTCTAAATATTTCTCATCAATGACAACTGATATTTTAATTTCAGAAGTAGAAATCATTTGAATGTTGATGCCTTCTTCCGCCAAGGTGCGGAACATTTTGCTGGCAATGCCTACATGCGAACGCATGCCCACACCGACCACAGAAACTTTAGCTGCCTTGTTGTCGCCGACCACATCACGTGCGCCAATATGGGGCTGCACCTTGTTCTTCAAAATATCCATCGCCTTGCTAAATTCATTGCGATGCACGGTGAAAGAAAAATCGGTTGTGCCATCAACGCCCATATTTTGAATAATCATGTCCACGTCGATATTCGCATCACTAACGGGGCCTAAAATTTGGTAAGCGATGCCGGGCTTATCAGGTACGCCGATGACGGTGATTTTTGCTTCATCGCGATTAAATGCAATACCTGAAATGATGGCTTGTTCCATTTTGTTTTCATCCTCAAACGTAATCAGCGTACCTTCACCTTCTTCGGTAAAACTAGATAGCACGCGCAATTTAACTTTATATTTTCCAGCGAATTCAACCGAGCGAATTTGCAGTACTTTAGAGCCCAAACTGGCCATCTCTAGCATCTCTTCAAACGTAATGCTCTTCAGGCGTCGTGCTTCGGGCACCATGCGCGGGTCGGTGGTATAGACACCATCCACATCGGTGTAAATTTGACATTCATCCGCACGTAAAGCCGCTGCAATTGCAACTCCCGTCGTGTCCGAACCGCCGCGTCCCAGTGTGGTGATATTGCCTTCAGCATCCATGCCCTGAAATCCAGCCACCACCACCACCATGCCATTAGACAAGTCGGTGCGAATACTCTGCTCATCAATACTCACGATACGCGCTTTGGTAAAAGCACTGTCGGTAAGAATTTTGACTTGCGCACCGGTATAGCTTTTTGCTTCTATACCAATGTCTTTCAACGCCATCGCCAATAAGCCAATCGTCACTTGCTCACCGGTTGAAATAATCACATCCAATTCACGTGGATCGGGATGTTGCTGCATCTCTTTAGCGAGTGCGATGAGGCGATTGGTTTCACCACTCATGGCGGATAGCACCACCACAACTTGATGGCCTTGAGCTTTATATTTAGCGACGCGACGCGCAACGTTTTTGATGCGCTCTGGACTGCCGACGGAAGTGCCGCCGTATTTCTGAACAATCAATGCCACGATAGTGTCCGTGTGGTTAAAAAGTGGGCGGCATTCTACCCGAAGTGTTCTAAAAGACGAACCCCCCTCTGCTACACTGTGCATTACTTTTACTTCTTCGCCGCCATGAGCAAAATCATCCAGCGCCCCTGCCCAAACGACACCGCAATGCAGCTTGAACAGAGTGGTTTATCTCCCCTGTTGGCGCGTATCTACGCAGCGCGAGGCATCACCATACGCACGCAACTCGACACGGATATTCAAAATTTGCTGCCCTTCAAATTGTTAAAAAATGCGCAGGCGATGGCGTGTTTATTAGCCGATGCGATTGAGCAGCAGCAAAAATTATTGATTGTGGCGGATTACGATGCCGACGGCGCAACCGCCTGCGCGGTGGGTTTGAGAGGGTTACGCGCACTAGGCGCACAGGTTGATTTCATCGTGCCGAATCGCTTTGAATTCGGGTACGGGCTCACGCCCGAAATTGTGCGCCTTGCCGCCCAATCCAAACCCAATATTATTCTCACCGTGGATAACGGCATCGCCAGTGTAGAAGGCGTTGCCGAAGCCCATCGCCTCGGCATTCAGGTATTGGTGACTGACCATCACTTGCCTGGCGACACTTTGCCTGATGCGCAATGCATCGTGAATCCTAATCAACCAGGCTGTGAATTCCCCAGTAAAAATTTAGCTGGGGTGGGCGTCATGTTTTATGTCTTGATGGCTGTGCGTGCAGAAATGCGTACACGTGGTGCATTTGCCACTCGCCCCGAACCCAATCTAGGCAACCTGCTTGATCTTGTAGCACTGGGCACGGTGGCTGATGTGGTGAAATTGGATGACAACAATCGCATTCTCGTTCAGCAAGGTTTGCGACGCATTCGTGCGGGGCATGGCAGTGCGGGTATTCAAGCCTTGTTGCGCCTCACGCGTCGCCCTGCCACGCAGACCACCTCTTATGAATTGGGCTTTATTGTGGGGCCTCGCTTAAATGCGGCGGGGCGTTTGGAAGACATGAGTCTAGGCATTCGTTGCCTCATTTCGGACGATGTCACTGAATCCGATGCGCTTGCCGCTCAACTAGACGCACTCAACCACGAGCGGCGCAGCATTGAGGCGGACATGCAAGATAGCGCCTTGGCAGCTCTCAATTTATTTAATCCAGCAGACAGTTATTCGCTGTCACTTTTCAACGAAGATTGGCATCAAGGTGTGATTGGCATTCTGGCCTCGCGCCTCAAAGACAAATTTCATCGCCCCGTGATTGCCTTCGCCCATGCGCAAACAGGCGAAATTAAAGGGTCGGGAAGAAGTATTCCAGGGCTCCATTTACGTGATGCGCTGGACTTGGTGTCTAAACGCCACCCCCAACTGATTCTAAAATTTGGCGGACATGCGATGGCCGCTGGCTTAAGTATTCGAGAAACGGATTTAGCCCAATTCCGGCAGGCTTTTGAACAAGTGTGTAACGAATTATTGGATGCCGATGCGCTGGTTAAAAGCATCGCCACTGATGGCACACTTCAGCCCGCTGAATTCTCATTAGATGTGGCACGCGAACTGCAACAACAAGTATGGGGACAGGGCTTTGCAGAGCCTCTATTTGAGGGAGGTTTTGAAGTCGAATCGCAACGTGTGGTGGGCGAAAAGCATCTCAAGCTAAAACTCAAATCGGCAGCGGGCAATGTCGATGCCATTTACTTTTTTTATAACGAACCCGTCGCCGATACGGTGCATGCGGTGTTCAGCTTGAGTATCAACGAATACAATGGAAAACAAACGTTGCAACTCATCGTTCGACATTGCATGTGAGGTGATGAAATGGATAGCATTGATACACTGCCCCAGTTCTTAACTAGCCTCGCCATTGGCTTGCTCATTGGCTTGGAACGCGAACGTAATCCTTCTGCCAAAGCAGGGCTGCGCACCTTTGCGTTAGTTTCTCTGCTAGGCACATTGCTTGCCCTCATCGCTGAAAAAAGTGCATCACCTTGGATAATAGCCGCTGGGCTTATCTGTATCGCAGGCATGATTGTCGCGTCTTATGTCGCTACTCCCACTGAAAACAACGGCCCTGGCACCACCACGGTGACCGCCCTACTTATTGCTTATGCGCTGGGGGTGCTAGTGTGGATAGGCTATTCAAAACTCGCGGTGATGCTCGCCATTGCCACCACCACACTGCTCTATTTCAAACCCGAATTACAAGGCATCACACAGCGCTTAACCCGTCGCGACTTGGTTTCTATTTTGCAATTTTCAGTGCTGAATCTGGTCATCTTGCCCATTTTGCCCAACCAAAATTTTGGCCCCTATGATGCCTTCAACCCCTATCAAGCTTGGATGATGGTGGTGCTTATTTCAGGCATAAGTTTGGCGGGCTATGTTGCCTTGCGCTGGGCAGGTCAGCGCTATGGCGCACCCTTGCTGGGATTCTTGGGCGGATTAGTTTCCAGCACCGCCACCACCCTGCTCTACGCCAAACATAGCAAGCTAAACGCAGGCATGTTGCATCTCTCGTCCGTGGTCATTTTAATTGCCAGCCAGGTGGTGTTGGTGCGACTGATTGTTGTCAGTGCCTTCATCGCTCCCAACCTACTTCAGCAATTGGCCCCTGTATTGGGACTAGGCTTGCTATGTGGCCTGATTGCGACGCTGTACAACTGGAAAAAACTAAATGTTGCGGGCAATCTCCCTCTTCCTGAAACCTCCAACCCAACCGAAATTCACGCTGCTTTAGGCTTTGGAATTCTATTTGTAGCGGTCATGTTGTGTGCATCTTGGCTCACCGATGTGGCAGGAAGTTCGGGCTTATACGGCGTTGCGATTGTGTCCGGACTCACCGATGTTGACCCGATTGCTCTCTCCAGCTTGCGTTTATTTAATCTCGAAAAACTATTTCCCCATCAAGTGGTCATTTCAATCGCCCTCGCTTACATCGCAAACCTAGCTTTCAAGTTCGGCATGGCCATTTCCATCGGTGGCATCGCACTAGCTAAACATCTTGCTGGCGGATTCATCGCAATCGCAATGGGCATCACTCTCGGCCTATTACTCCTGTAGGCCTCTCCTATACTTAAATTTGGCTTTTATGGGATAAAATTCCGTCCCATGCCTAGCTCGTTCCTGTGGACGCCATCGCGTCCTTTATTTTTTTCTATCCTCACGTGGGTTGGAATGTTGTGCTTTCTATGCACGGCCTATGCCGAAGAAGATGAAGCCATTGGCATGCCCAAAGCGGAATTTAGCTACGAGCTCGACCCTTATTATTCGGATGTGTCGTACAACATTCCGCTCACCAACAAGCCCATGCCCACCATCACTTCCAACAGCGAAGCGGTGATTTACCGTGAGCTATTCAAAGAGTCGCTCGTTCCCCAATACTTGCTACTCGAAGCGAGCGTGTATCCCATGCCTGTGCTGGGCACTTACATGAAATCGCACATGGCAAACACTTACGCCAAAGGGCAGTTAAGCCGCGACTTCAATGTCATCGAGTCTTTTACAGCGGGTTTTCAAGAACCGTGGGCACTGTCCGCTTTCTTTGGCAACGTGACGCAATTGAAACGCCCCAATGCAAAACGTAAGGGAGCGAGTTATGGCTACACGGGGTATGTATTTAGCGCGGGAATGAAGCACATTAAAAGCAACACGTTAATAGATGATCAATGGGGCGAGCTGGAATGGAAAATTAAAGGGCGCATTGACCAGTCCGATGAACAAGTTTCATGGAGCTTTCGCGCGGGGACGAAGTTTCATCAAAATCGCGAAATCAACAATGTCTATTTCTTCAACCTGCATCGCAATAACACCGACTTGCGCGCCACCTATCTAACTTGGCTAGAAAATACCAACTTCGACTTTCGTCTGCACTTTTTGCGTAACTGTAGCCGCTTGGTGCGCTCTGAATTAGTGGCAGGCAAAAAACTTCCCTTAAACGATCATCGTTTGGTGCCCACCTTGAGCCTCGGTTTTATTTGGACGAGTCCTGATGAATACGCAGGACTATTGAAAGATAGCATCGCCAATAAATTCACCCTAGTCATTCGGCCCTCTATCGAATTTTGATTGTGACTGCCCGCAAAGGCGCATTGAATCAGGAAGAAAAAATCCACTAAAAACGACTGCATTGCACAAGCCGATGCGCTGACCTTGGATGGATTATTCCGCGCACGCGTCAATCGCACACCATAGCCGCCATTGCAGCCGACCCGCTGTTCGAGCAAGTGATGGTAGTGGGCGAAGGGAAAGCCTATCTCGACATGCTGGCGGTGGTGAACCGCGAACGCTGGACGGCCGCCATGCAAGCGCGAGGACTCCCCGCCGAATGGCCGCATAGTCTGCAACTACCACAAGCCAAAGAGTATGCGCTGCAACGGATCACACAACAAATTCAATCGTTCCCTGGCTATGCGCGCATCCGTCGCATCGCGCTGCTAGATGAAGCGTGGAGCGTTGAAAATGGTCTGCTCACGCCCACCCTAAAAATAAAACGCGCCAATGTATTGACACGTTATCAAAAAGAATTTGCAGGCATGTACGACGGCTATTGAATGCTCACGCGGGAGGTAATAAAAACCTGCGTGAACAGCGCTCCGTGGCCGGGGTTTGTGGGAGCCCGATTCATCGGGCGATGGTATTTATTGAAAGAGTTATCGCCCGATAAATCGGGCTCCCACATGAGCGAAGCGCACTCAATTGGAGACGTTGAGAAACGTCCGCGCTCCCTGCCTCACCAAACTACAACTTCGCCTTCACCCAATCCGTCACGCCACTCAATGCTTTATCCAAATGCTCGAGTTCCGTGCCGCCTGCTTGCGCCGTTGATGGGTTGCGGTCATGACACGTTACTGGCGTAGCCAGCCGTTTGCGGGAATGACCGCACGCCCTGATTCACCACACTACAGCTTTGCCTTTACCCAATCTGCAACGCCACTCAATGCTTTATCCAGATGCTCGGGTTGCGTACCACCTGCTTGCGCCATTTCAGGGCGTCCGCCGCCTTTGCCACCCACTTGTAGGGCAACAAAATTGACCAAATCACCAGCTTTCACTTTAGCGGTCGTGTCCGCCGTCACACCTGCGATGAGATTCACTTTACCGTCACTCACCGATGCCAACACGATGGCCGCGCTGTGCAATTTGTCTTTCAATTTATCCAATGTCTCACGCAACATCGGCACATCCGCGCCATCCATCTTCACGGCCAATACTTTCACGCCGTTGATGTCCTGAGCTTGGCTCATCAATTCATCGCCTTGTGCGGAAGCCAATTTGGATTTCAGCGCCGTCAGTTCTTTTTCTAAAGCTTTCACGTTATCCAAAACCTGCCCCACACGCGCAACCACTTCTTGTGGTTTGGCTTTGACCGCTTCGGCCACTTGCTGCAATTGATCCGCTTGGCGATTGATTAAAGCCAAGGCCGCCTCGCCCGTTACCGCTTCGATACGACGCACCCCTGCGGCCACGCCCGTCTCCGCCACAATCTTGAACAGCCCGATGTCACCTGTGCGCTTGGCATGCGTACCACCGCACAGTTCGATGGAAGAGCCGATGTTCAACACGCGCACCATTTCACCGTATTTTTCGCCGAACAACATCATCGCGCCCGTCTTTTGCGCATCGTCAATCGCCATCACGCGCGACTGACACTCCGAATTCGCTAGGATTTCAGCGTTCACAAGGTTCTCCACTTTGCGAATCTCAATATCCATCATCGGTTGAGTGTGAACGAAGTCGAAACGTGTCTTGTCCGCATCCACCTGCGAACCTTTTTGCTGCACATGGGTACCCAATACTTCACGCAAGGCCTTGTGCATCAGATGCGTGGCACTGTGGTTACGCACCGTGCGGGTACGCGCGATGTTATCCACTCTCGCTGTCACGACGTTGCCCAACGTCAGTATGCCCGTCTTCACCACGCCGTGATGGCCGAACACGGTCGCTTGAATTTTTTGCGTATCTTCCACAGCGAAGTGCCCCTGCCCGCCGAGCAAAAAGCCACTATCGCCCACCTGACCACCTGACTCCGCATAGAACGGCGTGTCATCCAGCACCACCACGCCCATGTCGCCTTCATGCAAGGCATTCACCGCCACGCCATCCTTGTACAACGCAAGGATGTTGCCTTTGTGTTCCAGCGTGTCGTAACCATGGAAAGTCGTTGCCGCACCCGCATATTCCAGATTCGCCGCCATCTTGAACTTGCCTGCCGAACGTGCCATCT
>JAVHQJ010000325.1:0-7501 GCA_036171075.1 Sideroxydans sp.
ACAAAGGCGCGTAATGTTTGACGCAACGCCCCCGGCAACGGGGGCGTTGTCACGTCTGAAACCCAAGGAAGCAAAATGAGCAAACCAGTAGTCTCAATCATCATGGGCAGCAGCAATGACTGGGAAATTATGCAACAAGCGGGTCAGCAGTTAAAAGATTTCGGCGTGGCATTTGATGCGCGCGTGATCTCTGCACATCGCTCTCCCGACCTGTTGTTTGAGTACATCCAAGATATGCACAAGCAAGGCGTTCGATGCTTCATCGCGGGTGCCGGCGGTGCGGCGCACCTAGCGGGAGTCATCGCGGGTAAGACAACTCTGCCTGTGTTGGGTGTGCCTATGCCTTCAAAGTATTTGAAGGGCATGGATTCTTTGCTGTCTATCGTGCAGATGCCCAAAGGTATTCCCGTCGCCACTTTCGCCATTGGTGAAGCCGGTGCGGCGAATGCAGGATTGTTCGCTGTTTCGCTGTTGGCACTGAACGACAAGCAACTTGCACAAAAACTTTCTGATTATCGTAAAAAACAAGCGCAGCTGATTGTTGCAACCACCTTGCCTACTTTGTAATAAAGGTCACCCATGTCCGCCCTACACGAATCCAATTTGACCAGCCTAAAGTTCCTGCATCGCGGCAAAGTGCGCGACTTGTATGAAGTGGATGCCGACCATCTGCTCATTGTGCAAACCGATCGCTTGTCCGCATTCGATGTCATTCTGCCTAACCCCATCCCAGGCAAAGGCGAAGTGCTGACAGCGGTGTCTAATTTTTGGTTTAAGAAACTAGGCGGCGTGATTCCCAATCACTTGTCTGGTATCGCCCCTGAATCAGTCGTGAAAACCGAAGCAGACAAAGCTCAAGTGAGAGGGCGATCCTTCGTCACTAAAAAATTAAAACCGCTGCCTATCGAAGCCATTGTGCGCGGCTATTTGGTGGGTTCGGGTTGGAAGGATTACAAGAAGACGGGTGCGGTGTGTGGCATCCAACTGCCCGCAAATTTGCAAGAAGCACAAAAGTTGCCCCAACCATTATTCACCCCATCCACCAAAGCAGCAGTGGGCGATCACGACGAGAACATCTCGTTTGAAGAAGCCAAGAAACTGCTGGGCGCAGACATGGCGGAACAGGTAAAGAACGCCACGCTCGCCCTCTACACACAGGCAGCAGACTATGCGCTGACGCGCGGCATTATCATCGCTGATACCAAGTTCGAGTTCGGCACGGACGCGGCAGGTACGCTGTACCTCATTGACGAGGCGCTCACGCCCGATTCCTCACGCTTCTGGCCCGCTGACCAATACAAGGTCGGTAGCAATCCGCCCAGCTTCGACAAGCAATTCGTGCGAGATTGGTTGGAATCTTCCGGTTGGAACAAACAGCCCCCTGCCCCTCAAGTGCCTGCGGATGTATTGCAAAAGACCGCTGACAAATACCGTGAAGCACAACGCATGCTGACAGGCGCATGATCGACATAGCGCAATTGTTAGAAGGCTTTCAAGGTTTTCGGCAAGCGCATTTTGTAGGACACGACAGCCTTTACCAACAATTAGTCGAGCAAGGTCAAACGCCGCAAGTGCTCGTGGTTGCCTGTTGCGATTCTCGCGTTGATCCGTCGTTGGTATTCAACTGTCACCATGGTGATTTATTTGTGATTCGCAATGTAGCCAATCTAGTGCCACCGTTGGAGGGGCATAGTGGGTATCACGGCACGACAGCAGCCATTGAATATGGCGTAAAAAATTTAGCGGTCAAGCACATCATTATTTTAGGCCATGCACACTGCGGTGGTATCTCGGCACTTGTTAATACAAACGGTGTGCGCAATCCAGATTCTTACATGGATGATTGGATGTGCTTGGTGGAAAGCGCGCGCAAAGAAGTGGAAGCCGAGCTGCCCGATGCTGAACAAGCCGTTAAATATCGCGAATGTGAAATGCGCGCCATTCGTGTGTCGTTAAAAAATCTGCAAACTTTCCCTTGGATTAACGAGCGGGTGAGCACTGGCTCATTGATTTTGCACGGATGGTATTTTGATATTGAGCGGGGAGAGCTACTTCGTTATGAAGATAGCTCCCGTACTTTTCAAGCGGCCTAATTATTTTTTAGGCGCAAAACCTTTCAGCTCGCGATAGCGCACTTTGTCTGCCTCATAACGCGCTTTTACTTTGTCGGTTTCCTTGGCGCTGTTGTCCAAATCAATCTGCAACTTAACAATACGCGCTTTACCTTCGGCGATGTCTTCAACCAAAGACTTTGGCAATGGGCGTCCTGATTGTGTAATTTTTGTTTCTTCGGCATTAAGCGCGACCAAATTTTCTTGAGCTGAGCGCAGTAACGTCGTGAAGCTATTGGTACGTGCATCCACTTGCTGCAAGTTGCGGTCACGCGCCAAATCAATTTCTTGTTCCGAGCTGTAGGTGTTCACCAGCGCACTGTCGTGACGTTCAGCTTCAATGCGTGCTTTTTCAGCAACGGGGTCTTGGCGAGCTTTTTTGGCAGCCATATCACGCGCGTCCGCGCGTTTTTCGCTACGACCTTTATCAAATTTCAGCGCTTCTTTATTGGCAAACTCGGGCGGAATCGTTTCGCCGTAATGGGTAATGCCCTTATCATCTACCCACTTAAAAAGTTTCGCTTCTGCATTTAGTGCAAACACCGAACACAAGGCAACTACACTCAAGAATAATTTAGAACGCTTCATCATTTCACTCCGTAACGGTCACGATAGGTTTGCACCGCGTGCAGATTTTGCACCAAGTCGGCCTGCCCCTGTAAGAAACCTAGCAAGTCATGCAGCGACGCGATAGACACAACGGGGATGCCATAACTTTGGTGCACTTCCTGCACCGCAGACAATTTGCCTTGGCCGCGCTCCATGCGATCTAACGCGATCACCACGCCGCACGGTGTCGCCCCCGCAGCGCGAATCAACTCGATGGACTCGCGCACCGACGTACCTGCCGAAATCACATCGTCGATGATGAGCACATCGCCTTGCAGCTTCGCCCCCACCGTCGTGCCGCCTTCGCCGTGGTCTTTTGCCTCTTTGCGGTTGAAGCAATATGGCACGTTGCGTCCCTGCTCCGCCAGCGAGATGGAAGTACCCGCTACCAAGGGAATGCCCTTGTAGGCGGGGCCGAACAACATATCGAACTTGATACCCGAGGCGAGGATGGCCTGCGCGTAGAACTGGCACAACTCACGCAACGCCGCCCCGTCTTGGAACAGGCCCGAGTTAAAGAAGTAAGGCGACAGACGACCCGCCTTGGTTTGGAACTCGCCGAAGCGCAGCACATTTTGCGCGACAGCGAAGCGGATGAAATCTTGACGGTAAGCGTGCATAAAATCCTTAAACAGCCATTAAATATAAATGCCGCCATTCCGGCGAAGGCCGGAATCCAGCAAGATAAAAATGCATTTTGTTTAGAACCACTGGATTCTGGCCTTCGCCGGAATGACGAAGCGAGGTTGCCGTGGAATGCCCACATTATAATGCGCACACCAAACCCAAGAGAAAATTCATGCGCATCATCACCCTCAATTTCAACGGCATCCGCTCCGCTTATAACAAAGGCTTCCTCGAATGGTTCGGCAAGCAAGAGGCCGACATCCTGTGCGTGCAGGAACTCAAAGCCCAAGCATCAGACATGACACCCGACATGCTCGCTCCGCTCGGCTACCACGGCTATTTCCACTACGCCGAGAAGAAGGGTTACAGCGGCGTGGGCATCTACTGCAAGCGCAAACCGGACAACGTCATCGTCGGCTTAGGTATCCCAGAGTTCGACTTTGAAGGACGCTACATCGAAGCGCAGTTCGGCAACTTCAGCGTCGTGTCGTTGTATCTGCCTTCCGGTTCCAGCGGCGAAGAACGCCAAGCCGTGAAATTCAAATTCCTCGAAGCCTTCATGCCGCACATGAAGCAGCTATTCAAAAGCGGCCGCGACATCATCGTGTGCGGAGACTGGAACATCGCCCACACCGAGAAGGATCTGAAGAACTGGAAAGGCAATAAGAAGAACTCTGGCTTCTTACCCGAAGAACGCGCTTGGCTCACCCAGTTGTTCAACGATGTCGGCTTCATCGACGTGTTCCGCAAGCTGCACCCCGAACTTGAAGCCTACACATGGTGGTCGAACCGTGGTCAAGCATGGGCGAAGGACGTGGGCTGGCGTTTGGATTACCAAGTCGCCACCCCCGCCATCGCCGCCAAAGCCATCCATACCGGCATCTACAAAGAACAACGTTTCAGCGACCACGCACCGATGATGGTGGATTACGCGGGATAATAAATGCGCCGTCATTCCGGCGCAGGCCGGAATTCAGCGGGTTTAATTCAAAATGCAGTTGATTTAGTCTTGCTTCGCAAGTACTGTTTTAATGACTGGATTCCCGCCTGCGCGGGAATGACGCAGAGGGAGTTTTAAGTATGCACAAGACACTCAACGAACCATTCACCCTGCTATTAACTGGCATCGCCCTGCTCGCCCTCACCGCCATCCACTCCCACGACTACGCCACATGGTGGATGGAGACCGCACCCATCTTTATCGCGCTGCCCATTCTCATCGTCACCTACAAGACCTACACCCTCACCCCGCTGCTGTATCGCCTGCTGTTCCTGCACGCCCTCATCCTCATGGTCGGCGGGCATTACACTTATGCCGAAGTGCCGCTGGGATTCTGGATGGAAGACTGGTTCGGCTTTGCGCGCAACAACTACGACAAAATCGGCCACCTCGCGCAAGGCTTCATCCCCGCCCTGCTGTTCCGCGAACTGCTACTGCGCAGCTCACCGTTGAAGCAAGGCAAGTTGCTGTTCACGTTGGTGGTGGCGAGTTGCCTCGCGGTGAGTGCCAGCTACGAACTCATCGAATGGGCAGCGGCAGAGATGATGGGCGAGGGCGCAGATGCCTTCCTCGGCACACAGGGTTATGCGTGGGATACGCAGTCGGATATGTTGATGGCGTTGATCGGCGCGATTGTTGCGCAGGGGGTGTTGGGGAAGGTGCAGGACAGGCAGATTGCAGGATGACTACTTGGGTTCGCCGCCTACCCAGTTCTCCAACAACAGCCCCGGCACTCTTTCAAACTCACGCAGGTTATTCGTGACCAGCGTTAAGCCGTTGCTACGCGCATGGGCGGCGATGTGCAAATCATTCACGCCAATCGGTTGCCCGATCTTCTCAAGCGTTGCGCGGATATTTCCATACTGCCAAGCCGCTTTATCGTCATAGGCCAACACCACCAAGCGGCTCACAAAATCTTCCACCACGGCCATGTTGCGCGACACATCGCTGCTCTTTTCCGCACCGTGAACCAGCTCCGCCAAAGTGATGGACGAGATCGCCATGCGACCATGATGCCGATTAAAAATCTCCAGCACCGCTACAGGTCGCTGCTTGATGACGTAAATGACGATGTTGGTATCGAGCAGATATTTCAACATGACCGCGCCTTACAGACTGTCGCGTTCCGATTGAAACTGACTTGCGCGTTCAGACATGAAGTCATCGGTCGCAGTAGCCGCCCCCAGAAAGAAACTATCCCAAGAAGAAGTGGCAGGCGAAATAATCCGCTCCTGCCCCTTACTGCGTACCTCGACTTTTTTCACTGAATCGGGAAAACGCATTTCAGCGGGCAGCCGGACAGCTTGAGTGCGATTGTTGTTAAACACGGTAGTGATGGACATGATGACCTCCAAATGTTGCGCTATACATTAAATATATACGCTCAAAGCCTGATTCGTCAAGGATGCTGTGTTGGCGAGAATGCAGGATAGACAGCTTCATCAAAACAATCGGTAACGTGGGCAACCGCTTTGGGCTGCCCACGCGTTGAGGCCGTGAACAAATTACCCAAGCGAATGCGTTTTAAGCCAATCGCGTAACGCCGCATTCATCCGTGTTTGCCACCCCGCACCCGAAGCGCGAAAAGCCGCCAACACATCATTATCCAAGCGAATCGCTACCTGTTCCTTATTGCCCGAACCCGCTGGGCGACCACGCTTGGCGCGATACGATTCCATCGCGGCATTCAACTCTTCATTCGTCGCGGGGCGGTCTTCTTCATTCTTTCCATCCCAGACAAAATCATTCTTGGGCGGAATCGCGCGCACCGCCGCCAACACCTCTTTACGCGTCATCGCATTCGTTTTCGAGCCAGCCATCGTACACCTCACGTTCTTTAGTGCTTGCAGGGCGAAAACTGATAATGCGCGTTGCCCCATCGCGCTCGGTATGCACCACCGTCAGCACTGCTAAAAATCCCAGCGCGTAAGAAACCGACTGCACACGTACTTCATTCCCGCGCATCGCTAAAACATCCATCCGATAACGTGAATCCAACACCTCACTGGCATCGGAGAAATCTAAGCCATGCTTGCGCAAATTCTCGCGCCGCTTGTCTTCGTCCCAGATCAACTTCGTTTCCATACTAATAAGTGTATATGCGTTAATTGGGTGAAACAAGGATTATTTGTAGATACAACAAATCGAATTGAATTGCGGAGACTTTAGTGGGAAATGTCGTAATGCAAGGCCTGCCCCCGTGATTCGCCGTTATGGCGACGACACATCGGTGTCACCAAGTCATTCACGGTCAGGTTAAACATGAGGCGTTTGCTACGCATTATTTCGGGTGCGATGAAGACACGGCACATGGTGCAATTTATTAACGTTAAAACCACGAAGACGGGAAACTGTGGTCTGTCACCGATTATTTCCGCGCGGGCTGTGCCCATCCGTGGCTTGGCAATGAAATCTTGACGGCAGATTATCATTGTTATAGCATTTGATAACTTTAATAACTCACGGAAAGTCAAATAAAATGGGTGGTGAACTTATTGAGCGTGTTAAGGCAAAGGTTCATCCTGTGCCAGCAGTTTTTAGCCATCTCGGAATAGAGCGCGTGACATCCAAAGATAGTTTTACGCTCTCATATCAGGATGGAATGCTTGAAGCACATGTTAAGCGAGAATCTGGAAAAACTGAGCATGTAATCAAATATGTTAAAGGCAGCGGGTTTACACAGGTCACAACTTTTGATCCAGATCAAATGAGCAAAGAGGAGCGCGATGCAATTATCAAAACTAGATATGCGAAAGGCGACAGCCAAGCTGTTTTAGCGAAAAAGTTTGGCTTAACGCAGGCAAGGATTTCAGGGATAGTTAATTCTTAACAGTGACTGACTGGTGATGCCCAACTTAAAGTGGACATCGCCAGCAGTGTATGTCCAGCAAAATCGTCACTTCATGTTCTTTCGACACGTACTGGAATGACTTCTTAACCACGTGGTGGGAGATCTATCGTTGCGCATTCTTCTGCGCCTCACCCCACGGCGCAACCTTCAACAACAACACCATCCCAGGTATCGCCAACACCGCGCACAGCAAGAAGAACATCGTCCAGCCTATAGATTCCACCAGCCATCCCGCTGTCGCGTTCATGAAGGTGCGCGGCACGGCGGCGAGGCTGGTGAATAGGGCGAACTGGGTGGCGGTGT
>JAVHQJ010000326.1:0-27939 GCA_036171075.1 Sideroxydans sp.
CGGAATCGAACCGGTACGCTGGTTTCACCCAAGCGACGGATTTTAAGTCCGTTGTGTCTACCAATTTCACCACCCGGGCTGGGTAGCCTGTGTTAGCAAATATCACAGGATTGAAGAGCCGCGCATTATACAGAGGAGAAACAAATGCGCTAGACGAGAGGAATAATTTATAAACTTTCTTGACACAAAAAACTTTTTCTCTATAATGCGGACTTCGTTTTTGCGGGAATAGCTCAGTTGGTAGAGCGATACCTTGCCAAGGTATAGGTCGAGAGTTCGAGTCTCTTTTCCCGCTCCAAATTTAAGGGAAAGCTAAATGCTTTCCCTTCTTCATTTCAGCGTAGTTTTTCTGGTTTTAGGGTGCGATAGCAAAGCGGTTATGCCCCGGATTGCAAATCCGGTTAGCCCAGTTCGACTCTGGGTCGCACCTCCATATTTCTGATTACATACCTCTTCAAATAAGTTGTTGTTGTAGTGTTTCGCATAATAGGCGTGTGGCTTCGTCATTGATTTTTGCGTCATCTCCAATCCAAAAAGTATCTTCAGCGCGGGCCCCTAGAGTGTTTATTTTTGCGCTGCGCAATTCTATGTTGTGCTGCGCTAATACCTGCGCAATGCGCGCCAGTAAGCCAGGTCGATCACCCGCAATCACTGTCAAAATATGCCTTCCCCTGTCGTCAGTTGCAATGCTGACTTGTGGCGTGATGGGGAAATGTTTGAGTTGTCGATTGACTCTACCTCGCGTTTCTGTGGCTTTGGATAGCGGGTTAATGAGATGTTGAGTTAATTCGTATTCGATGTAATTCATCACGTCGCGGTATGCGGTTTGTTCATTGCTCGTATCCATGACGAGAAAACTATCTAACGCATATCCATGTTGTGTTGTATGCACCTTGGCTTCCATAATGTTGTAATTCATGCGCGCGAAAAATTGGCAGATGCGAGCAAACAATGCAGGTTGATCTTGGCTGTAGATGAGTACCTGCAATCCGTGCTCAATTTTGCTGATGCGTGCTTTTACAATCGGCGTGTTGCTATCCACATGATGAGCGAGTTGGCGTGCGTGCCAAGCTATTTCATGGGCTTCGTGGCGAATAAAGTATTCGGGCTCAAGCTGTGCCCAAAGTAATTGGTAAGTATCAGGATGAATGGCATCTAAACTTAACGCAGCTCCAGCAAGTTGCTTAACTTCTCCCACTTGGTCCGCCACTTTGCCACTGTTTAAGTAACGGCGCGTGGCTTGGAATAGGTCTTCCAGCAACTTGCTTTTCCATGCATTCCACACTTTCGCACTGGTACCGCGAATGTCGGCAACGGTGAGTAAATAAAGTGCAATTAAATAGCGTTCATTTTTAATTTTTGCGGAGAAGGCGGCAATGACATCTTGGTCTGATAAGTCTTGTTTTTGCGCGGTGGCAGACATAGTGAGGTGGTTTTCTACCAGCCATACAATGAGCTTTCTATCTTCTCGCATTAAGCCATGTTGTTTGCAAAAGCGTGTGGCATCGGCTTTGCCTACTTGCGAGTGATCTCCGCCGCGCCCTTTAGCGATGTCGTGAAATAATCCAGCTAGATACAGCACTTCTGGACGTGCAAACTCGCTGATGAGTTTGCTGCACAGGGGGAATTCATGCACATAACGTTCTACCGTAAATCGGCGCAAATTGCGGATGACCATCAAGATGTGCTCATCCACTGTGTAGACGTGAAATAAGTCGTGTTGCATCTGACCCACCACGCGTCCAAAAGCGGGTAAGTATCGGCCCAAGATGTCTTGTTGATTCATGCGGCGTAGCGCATGCGTAAGACCTTGTGGGTTATGCACAATTTGCATAAACAGCTTGCGATTGTTTGGATCAGCACGAAATTTTGCACCTATCAAATGCCGAGCCCGCCACAAAGCACGTAAGGTAGGCGCTGAAAATCCACTCAATTCAGGGTGCTGTTCCAGCAATAAAAAACTTTCAAGGATGGCGCTGGGGTATTGCTCAAAAAGCGACTCGCTGTTCGCTTCTAATTTGTCGTCGCGGGCACAGAAGCGTTCATTCAGCGCCAACTGTGTGCTAGGAGGAAATATGCGCGCGCGCATGGTTTGGAGTAGTACATCATTGAGTTGCAACACGGCGCGGCGCGTTTGGTAATAGCCTCGCATCATGCGTTCGCTGGCGCGTAGATGTGGAGTTGCAACGAAGCCTAATTGTTCTGCAACGGGTAATTGATATTCAAATACAAGGCGATCGTCGTGCCTACCCGACAGGTAGTGCAAGCGGATGCGCAGGTCTTGCAAGAAGCGCTCATGTTGGGCAATTTGCCGTGCTTCGTTGGGAGTGATGAGCGCGGTGCGTTCTAAATCTCGCCAAGTATGTCCAAAACCGCAAGCGCGCGAAATCCACAGCACTGTCTGTAAATCACGTAAGCCACCTGGGCTTTCTTTTAAGTTGGGTTCAAGGTTGAAATCAATGTCGAGAAAGCGGGTGTGACGTTGCATCTGCTCCTGTTGTTTGGCGGTGAAAAAAGCGCGTGGGTCAAGATGCTGAATTAGGGCCGCCTGTAATTGCGCAAACAGTGTGTGCGAACCGATTAAGCAACGCGCTTCGAGTAGGTTAGTTTGAACGGTGATGTCGCTACTTTGCTCAATACACTGCGCGATGGTGCGTACGCTGTGTCCAACTTCCAAGCCAATATCCCACAGCTGACCAATGAGAATTTGCAGGCTATTTTGCTCTGTTTCGGAAGCCTCTACGGGGAGTAGCAGGAGCAAATCCACATCCGATTTGGGATAAAGTTCGGCGCGCCCGTAGCCGCCTACAGCAACTAATGCAAAGGAATCTGGCAGCTGGGCAGCTTGCCAGATTTCAATGAGGTGGGAGTCAATCAGTTTAGTGTGCGCACGCAGGAAACGTGCAGGGTGAGGGCGTTCGAGATAGCTTTTTTGTAAGGCTTGACGTGCCGTACGCAGGCTATTGCGTATCCGAGTGGTGAGCATTAGTCAGGAATGGCAGGTGACCCAGCAGATAAAGTCAACACTTCGAACCCTGAATCAGTCACCAGCACTGTGTGCTCCCACTGCGCGGATAGGCTGTGGTCTTTAGTGACGATTGTCCAGCCGTCACCTAATTGTTTAATTTCTTTTTTGCCCGTATTTATCATAGGTTCGATGGTGAAAATCATGCCTGCTTCAATTTTGATGCCCGTGCCTGCTTTTCCATAATGAAGTACCTGCGGCTCTTCATGGAATTTAGCACCGATGCCGTGTCCACAAAATTCTCGTACCACGCTGTAACCCAAGCCTTCGGCAAAGCTTTGGATGGCATGACCTATGTCACCCAAATGTGCGCCTGGACGCACCACTCGAATGCCGCGCCACATCGCTATATAAGTCGCCTCACATAGACGTTTCGCCTGAATGGAAGGTTCGCCCACATAGTACATACGGCTGGAATCGCCGTGGTAGCCATCTTTGATCGGGGTGACATCAATGTTGATGATGTCGCCGTTCTTTAATTTTTTATCACTGGGAATGCCGTGACACACCTGATGGTTGATGGAAGTGCAGATGGATTTGGGATAAGGCTTATGCCCGCCAGGCGAGTAGTTGAGCGGAGCGGGGATGCCTTTTTGCACATTCACCGTGTAGTCATGGCACAGCTTATCTAGCTCGTCGGTTGTTACACCTGCTTGTACGAAGGGGCCGATGTAATCCAGCACTTCACTCGCCAAACGACCCGCGATGCGCATTTTTTCGATTTCTTGAGGGGTTTTAATACTGATAGACATAGCGGATAGATAAATTAAAAACGGGTGCGAGGATAGTAGATAGCGCAGTGTTGCACAAGAAAAAAGGCACGCCAGCGGCGTGCCTTTTGACCTACTTAGAGCATGGAATTAACGCTTGTTGCCGCTGTAGTTGCCGCGACCCAAGGAGAATCCACCCGTACCTTGTGGGCGCGGGGCGCTTCGAGGAGCAGCGGAAGGAGCACGATTGCCATTTACTTCGCGGTTGGCGTTGAAATTGCCGCCTGCGTTATGGCTGCCTTGTGGGCGTGCATCGCGACTGCGAGAGTCAAAGCCACCTTGAGGGCGCGCGTCGTTGCCAAAACGTTGGTGCGATTGTCCATCGCGGCGTTGACCTTGCGGATATTCATGACGGCTATCTGGTGCGTTGTGACGCGTGTTACCTGCTTCAGCATGACGCGCAGCAAAACCGCTGGCGTTGTGACTGCGACCTGAATAACCGCCACCTTCGTTGTTACGACCTGCATAGCCCCCACCATTGTTGTTGCGAGAGTTAAAGCCGCCGCCGTTGCGTGCGCCATAACCGCCACCACCATTACCGCGGCCTTCGCCGCGCGGTTGTGAAGAAGCTGGACGCGGTTTGAACTTGGGCTCCAGGCCTACAATAGTATGTGGCTGGATGGGTTGGCCGGTGTAACGCTCAATTTTTTTCAGATGCATCGCATCACGGTTAGAGGCGAATGAAACAGCGATACCCGACGCACCACCGCGACCGGTACGACCGATACGGTGCACGTAGTCTTCAGCGAATTTGGGCAAGTCGAAGTTGATCACGTGAGAAATCCCGGCTACGTCGATACCGCGTGCAGCAACGTCAGTTGCAACCAACACACGTACATTACCTTTGCGCAGGTTGAGTAGGGTGCGGTTACGTTCGCGTTGATTCATGTCGCCGTGCAGGGCAGCAGCAGCGTGGCCTTGAGCGGAAAGTTCATCCGCCAGCATGTCAGCATCACGCTTGGTTGCCGTAAATACCAGCGCTTGGTTCAGATCAACATCGCGCAACAGATGGTCGAGCAAGCGATTCTTGTGTGCCATGTCGTCCACATACATCAAACGCTGTTCGATGTTTTCGTGACGAGCTTTGGAGGCTGTGACACTGATACGTTTTGGGCTCTTCAACAGTTTTTGTGCGAGATTGCCGATGACGCCGTCCAATGTCGCCGAGAACAACAAAGTTTGACGGCTTGCCGGCGTCGCATCCGCGATACGTTCCACGTCATCAATGAAACCCATGTCCAACATGCGGTCGGCTTCGTCCAATACCAACATTTCCAAACGCGAGAAGTCGATACGGCCTCGATCAATGTGGTCAATCAAACGACCCGGTGTCGCCACCAAGATGTCAACGGGGCTAGACAGCAGTTTGTTTTGCAGTGGGTAAGGCATGCCACCCAAGATACTCACGACCTTAACGCGCATGTGTTTGCCGTACTTGGATGCCGCATCGGAAACTTGTTGTGCGAGTTCGCGTGTCGGTGTCAGCACCAAGATGCGTGGGCCTTTGCTGTGCACGCTGGAGGCAACGGATAGTTTTTGCAGTGCGGGCAAGATGAAAGCGGCGGTCTTGCCGGTGCCTGTCTGTGCGGATGCCATCAAGTCGTGTCCCAGCAATGCTTCAGGGATGGCTTGCAGTTGGATAGGGGAAGGGGTGGTGTAACCCGCTTCTTGTACCGCTGACAGGATGGCAGGTGCCAAGCCCAAAGAGGCAAATGTCACGGCAGGTTCGGCGGCTACAGGTGTTGCAGTTGTGGTGATATTTTCAGACACAGTGATTCCTTTATAATTTTTTTACAAACAAAAAGCGCATGCGTGGCTAGCTATAAGCCACACAATGAAATTCAGTAGGGGGATATACAACCGCTACCGGCGCAAACAAAACATCGTCGCTAACCGGTGAAGCTTGACGCATCAATAAGGATGCAGAGGGTCAGGAAACGATGAACTCAATGTCCCCCAATGGGGCGACAAGGCGCGCATTATACGGACGGAGAAAATAAAAGCTAGCGAAAATTCAAGAGCCTCTTTTGCTGTGCTAGAATGCGCGCCCTTTGAAACCAGCCTAGGTAGTAAATCATGTCCCGCGCTCTTCGCAATATCGCCATCATCGCTCACGTTGACCATGGCAAAACCACCCTCGTTGACCAATTGCTCCGCCAATCTGGCACATTCCGCGACAACCAAAAGGTTGATGCACGCGTGATGGACAGCAACGATTTGGAGAAGGAGCGTGGCATTACCATCTTGGCGAAGAACACCGCTATTGATTACAACGGGACACACATCAACATTGTCGACACACCTGGACACGCCGATTTCGGCGGTGAGGTGGAGCGCGTGTTGGGGATGGTGAACGGCGTGTTGTTGTTGGTGGACGCAGTTGAAGGCCCGATGCCGCAAACACGATTCGTGACTAAAAAGGCGTTGGCTTTAGGATTGAAGCCTATCGTTGTTATTAACAAGGTTGACCGTCCAGGTGCGCGCCCTGATTGGGTTCTTGATCAGACTTTCGATTTGTTCGACAAACTGCACGCCACCGATGAACAACTTGATTTTCCCGTTATCTACGCATCAGGTCTGAATGGCTGGGCCTGTCTAGATTTGAAAGATGCGCCATCTAAAGGCGGTGCCGCATCGGATATGAAGCCGTTGTTTGAAACGGTTTTGCAGTTTGTTTCCGCCCCTCCAGGTAACCCAAATGCACCGTTGCAATTGCAATTGGCTGCGTTGGATTACTCCACCTTCACAGGTCGTTTGGGCATCGGACGTGTGCTGAATGGTCGCATCAAACCCGGTCAAAACGTAGTGGTAATGAACCATGCAGAACAAGTCAGTACCGGACGTATCAATCAAGTTTTGGGCTTCCAAGGTTTGGAGCGCGTGCCAGTGGAGGGCGCCGAAGCAGGCGACATCATCATCATTTCTGGTCTGGATGGGATTGGTATTGGTGTCACAATTTGCGATAAAGACAGTCCTGTTGGGCTGCCTGTGTTGGGCGTAGATGAGCCAACATTGACCATGGACTTTATGGTGAATGGTTCGCCCTTGGCAGGGACTGAAGGTAAGTTTGTTTCTAGCCGCCAGATTCGCGACCGTCTAACCAAAGAATTGCTGACCAACGTAGCTTTGAAAGTTGAAGATACGGAAGATGCAGACGTATTCCGAGTATCAGGTCGCGGCGAATTACACCTGACCATCTTGTTGGAAACCATGCGTCGTGAAGGCTTCGAGTTGGCGGTAGGTAAGCCACGCGTGGTCTATAAAGAAATCAACGGAGAGAAATGTGAGCCGTATGAAAATCTATCTATCGACCTTGAAGACGGACACCAAGGTGGCGTCATGGAAGAGATTGGTCGTCGTCGCGGCGAGTTGACCAATATGGAATCTGACGGACAAGGTCGTACTCGTTTGGAATATCACATTCCCGCGCGCGGCCTGATTGGTTTTCAATCTGACTTCATGACGATGACGCGCGGTAGTGGCTTGATTAGTCACGTGTTCGATGACTACGGTCCTGTGAAACCAGACTTGCCTGGTCGTCACAACGGCGTGCTGATCTCGGCAGAAGATGGCGATGCAGTTGCCTATGCGTTGTGGAAATTGGAAGACCGTGGTCGTATGTTTGTCGTTCCTGGCGATAAGTTGTATGAAGGTATGATCATCGGTATTCATGCACGTGACAACGACCTCATCGTTAATCCAATTAAGGGTAAGCAACTGACCAACGTGCGCGCATCGGGTACGGATGAAGCAGTGCGATTGACGACCGCGTTGAAGATGACCTTGGAATCTGCGGTTGAATTTATTGATGATGATGAGTTGGTAGAACTCACACCTAAATCAATTCGTATTCGTAAGCGTTACTTAAAAGAGCACGAACGTAAGCGTGCACACAAGGCGGATTAAGCGGGTCTTGTGCAGTTGAGTAAAGGGCGCGAAAGCGCCCTTTGCCATTTATACTGCGCCTCATTATTTATTCTTGAATTGTAATGATTGCTAATCTTTCCCTTGTGCTGCTCGTTATCATCTTGCTGATTGTTGTGGCTTCGCTGCTTTTATTGCGTCAGCAGCCAGAAAAAATAGCCTTCACCTTAGTGCAACAACATCGCTCGATGTTGCTGGATTTGCATGATGGATTAAATAAACAAGGTGACCGTTTGATTGCAGCGCAGGCGGCTGAATTAGAGCGATTGCGTAGTGCAGTGGGGACAGAATTGCGTGCCACGCGGGATGCCGTTAATGCGTTGCAAGCAAAACAAGAATTGCTGCGCACAGAAATGTTAGCGCAGACTTTGGCAAAACTTGCCGAGCAAAGTAGAGCGGATCAATTGCTTATTCAAAACGCTTTCCGGAGTGCCACGCAACATCTCGCGACGAGTATTGCAACGTTGTCCAAAACGGTGGATGGCCGTCTAGAACTCATTGGTGGCAAGGTAAATGAACGTTTGGATGAAGGCTTCAAAAAAACCAATGAAACGTTTGTGAATGTGATGGAGCGTTTGGCGACGATTGATAAGGCGCAGGAAAAAATAGACAGCCTCACTACTAATGTTGTGAGTTTGCAGGATTTGTTGGGTGATAAGCGTTCGCGTGGGGCGTTTGGCGAGGTGCAGCTAGAGGCTTTGGTGCGTAACATCATGCCGCCGCAATCTTACGATATGCAGTACACCTTGCCCAATGGAGCACGTGCGGATTGCGTGTTAAAACTGCCCGATCCCACCGGTATGGTGGCCGTCGATTCCAAGTTCCCCCTTGAAAATTACCATCGCATGATGGCGAATGAAGTGGGGTCGGATAAACAATTCAAAGCCGACATAAAGAAGCATGTAGATGATATTGGTAGCAAATACATCATTCCCGACGTGACTTCAGATGGCGCAGTCATGTTTGTTCCTGCTGAAGCGGTGTTTGCTGAAATTCACGCCCATCATCCCGAGGTGGTGGAATACGCCATGCAACGTCGAGTATGGATTGTGTCGCCAACAACACTCATGGCAGTGCTCAACACAGCGCGCGCGGTGATGAAGGATGTAGAAACACGCAAGCAAGTGCACATCATCAAAGATGAGTTGGGCAAGTTGGGCAAAGAGTTTGGGCGCTTTGATGAACGCATGAAAAAATTGGCCGACCATATTCGACAAGCGCATGAAGACGCTTTAGAGGTGCACACTACCAGTCAAAAAATATCCAGACGTTTTATTAATATCGAAAAAGTGGAGCTGGGAAGTGGTGCTGAAGTGGCAGAGATTCAGTCACCCGAAATGTAGATTCAGCTGACATAAAATTACATTCAATTAGTTTTAGCGAGCTTGATTTATTTCTAATAAACAAGTTGTTGAGGTAAAATGCGCGCCATTCTGGGTGGGTATTTTGGCGCTTGGATAGGATTGCGTTTAATCAGTCTCGTTCGGGGCTGTTTTTAGATGACAAGTAAGGTTTATTAAATTGGAGAAGGAAATGAAGAAACAAAGTTCAGCAGTAATGGCCATCGCCGCTTTGACATTGGCAGTGAGTGCGCAAGCGAGTCAATTTTCAGGTGCTTATTTTGGTTTGAGCGTGGGTCAAAATACATCCAGCAAGACCAATGCGACTGATAAAAAATCCATCTACCCAGGTTTGAAATTGGGTTACAGCAAAGATGTTGGCCCTTTTTTAATGGGTGCTGAAGGTTTGTCAGATTTGCATGACAGTTCATACACAGGTAAAGATGTGGTTGTGGACGGTCGTTTAGGTTTCCCAATGAATAATTGGATGCCGTACGTAAAGTTGGGTGCAGCAGCAACAGCTCCTGGTGTGCGTGCTCATGGTGGTTTGGGCTTGGAATATAGCCTGTCTGACCAATGGAGTCTGAATGCAGAATTTGCGACAGACTCTAAACAAGTTTCACCAGTGACTTCTCGTAACGGCAATGTGTTGGTAGGCATCAATGGTTTCTTCAGCGGCGCAGCCAATAAGTCTGGTGCGGCTGCTCAAGCTGCTGCGGATAAGGCTGCTGCAGATGCGGCCGCTGCAAAAGCGGCGGCTGACAAGGCTGCTGCGGATGCTGCCGCTGCTGCAAAAGCGGCAGCCGACAAAGCTGCTGCGGACGCTGCTGCTGCAAAAGCGGCTGCGGATAACACTGCCGCAGGTCGTGCTGCTGCTGCAAAAGCCGCTGCCGACAAAGCTGCCGCAGATGCAAAAGCCGCTGCCGATAAGGCTGCTGCTGAGGCGGCTGCTGCAAAAGGACAACCTGCTTACAAAACATTGCTGACTGATAAGCCAGTGACTTTGGAAGGTGCAAGTTTTGCTAGCGGTTCGTCCAAGCTGAATCCTGCTGCAAATGCTCAGTTGAATGAAATCGTTCAATTCACCCAAGAAAACAAGGGCGCAACTTTGAATGTTGTGGGTTACACCGATGACCGTGGCAATGCAGCTAAAAACGTGAAGCTATCTGCCGCACGTGCAGCCGCAGTTAAAGCTTACTTGGTGAGCAAAGGTGTCGCAGCTAATCGCGTTACGACAAAGGGTGTAGGTTCTGCAAACCCAGTAGGCGACAACAAGACTGATGCAGGTCGTTCGCTAAATCGTCGCGTAGAAGTTAAGTCGGTTATTACAGAAGCAAAACAAGTAATCGTTAAGTAATTTTTAATGGGTTGCAGTATAAAAAAAGGCGGGAACTTTCCCGCCTTTTTTATTGTGCGGACAAACGTTGATATGATGTGCGCCTTGCATAAATGGCTAGTTGAAAAGTAATGATCAGGAGAAGTCACAAATGAGTTCATCACATACATGGAAGTTTTTTCGAGCAGGTGGTTTTGATCAAGTGCAATTGGATAATGGTGCTGATTTATTGGCGCTTAACACATTGAATCAAAAACTCTGGGTAGCGTTGAGTTGTCCTACACGCGGTATCGAATTTGATAGCCGTACCTTGGATATGATTGACTCGGATGGCGATGGACAGGTGCGTGCGAATGAAGTGCTTGCGGCAATTAGCTGGGCAGGCGCGTTATTAAAAGATGCGGATTTGCTGATTAAGGGCAACGATCAATTAGTGTTATCCGACATTGTGGATAGCATGCCAGAAGGGAAATTAGTGCTGGCTTCAGCACGTCATATTTTGAAGAGTCTGGGCAAACCAGACGCGAGTTTTATTTCATTAAGCGATATGGCTGACATTGAAAAATTTGTCGCCGGCTTACAGTTCAATGGCGATGGCGTGATATGCGCCGCACAAATTACGCATGAAGGTTTGCGCGCGACGGTGACTGACATTGCAACCAGCAATGGTTCGGTGGCGGATATGAGTGGTGGACAAGGAATTAACCAAGACATCGCAGATCAGTTTTTTGTAGATGCGCAAGCCTATGTAGATTGGTACGCACATGGCGAAGCGGATGCCGCGATATTGCCCATGGGGGCAGATAGCCAAGCGGCTTCAGAAGCCCTGCAAGCGGTTAAAGATAAAGTGAATGACTATTTCACCCGTTGCGGATTGGCTGCGTATGACGCACGTGCAGCAGAGCCATTGAGCCGTAGCGCGGACGATTACCAACAACTTTCCACAAAAAGTCTGACGGTGCAACACGCAGATGTGGCTAGTTTCCCGTTGGCAACCATCGCTGCAAACAAAGCGTTGCCATTGGAGGGGGGGGTGAATCCCGCATGGAGTAGCCAGCTGGCCGCATTGCGTAAACTCGTGGTGCAGCCCTTGTTAGGGGATAAACAAAGTATCACCGCCAGTGAGTGGGCAGGTTTATGTGCCAAGTTTGATGCATTCACGGCGTGGCAAAGTGACAAGCCAACCACGCAAGTGGGTGCATTAGGTTTTGCGCGCGTACGTGAAATTTTATTGAGTACGCATCGCAATGAAATTAATACCTTAATCGCGCAAGACAAAGCCGTTGAATCGGAAATTAACTCTATTCATGCCGTTGAACGCTTGATTCGCTATCAACGTGATTTATTTCATTTAACGCATAATTTCGTTTCATTCCGTGCCTTTTATTCAGGTAAAGATAAAGCGATATTCCAAATGGGTACGCTGTATCTAGACGGGCGTAGCTGTGATTTATGTATCAAAGTTGAGGATGTGAATGCACATGCGGCTTATGCAAATTCGAGCGGTGTGTGCTTGGCTTATTGTGAACTGGTACGCAATGGCGGCGCTGAAAAAATGAACATCGCTGCTGCGTTCACAGCAGGTGACTCTGACTTCTTAATGGTGGGGCGTCACGGTGTGTTTTATGACCGTAAGGGGCAAGATTGGAACGCCACCATTGTGCGCATCTCTGATCACCCAATTAGTATTCGCCAAGCATTTTGGTCGCCGTACAAAAAGTTATCCAAAATGATTAGCGAGCAAATGCAAAAGCTCGCGACCAGCAAAGCGAATGCGGTTGAATCTAAAATGGTGACGGCGGTTTCTGCCGCCCCAAGCGTGGTGTCCGCCCCTGCACCGAGTGCTGCAACGCCCGTGAAACCGCCGTTTGATGTGGGTAAATTCGCGGGTATTTTTGCGGCTATCGGTTTAGCGATTGGCGCAATTGGCGGTATTTTGGCATCGGTGGTGGGGGGTATTTTGAGTTTGGAATTGTGGCAAATTCCACTGGCGGTAATCGGTTTGATGTTGTCTATTTCACTGCCTTCAATGGTGCTGGCATGGTTCAAATTAAAACGCCGTAACTTGGGCCCGATTTTGGATGCTTGTGGTTGGGCAATCAATGCGCGCGCACTCATCAACATTCCATTTGGCACCTCGCTCACCTCAATGCCGCTGTTGCCTGTGGGGGCGCAACGTTCTTTGGTTGATCCGTATGCCGAGAAAAAATCTGTATGGCCCTACGTGATATTGGCAGTCGCGCTGTTGGGTGCGCTGGCTTGGGCTTGGCATGCAGGTTACCTCTCGCGTTAATTAAGGGCATCACATGAAGATAGCCATTGCACAGATGAATTGCGTGTTGGGAGACTTGGTGGGTAATGCCGCTAAAATTTTCGACTATGCACAGCAGGCGAAGACACAAGGCGCGACGCTTTTACTCACCCCCGAAATGAGTCTGTGCGGCTATCCACCAGAAGACCTGCTATTGCGTGATGGGTTTTATTCGGCGTGTGATGTTGCCTTGCAGGAACTAGCGCAAAAAGTGCGAGGCATCACTTTGATAGTGGGGCATCCGCATCAAGTGCATGGCAAACACTACAACGCTGCGTCAATTTTGCGAGACGGAAAAATTGTTGATACCTATCGCAAGATTGAATTACCCAACCACAGTGTATTCGATGAAAAACGCTACTTTGAAGCGGGCGAGCAAGCGTGTGTGTTTGAGCAAGAAGGCATCCAGTTTGGCATTAACATTTGTGCGGATGTGTGGGAAGCGCTGGCGGCAATGCGTGCGAAGGAAGCAGGTGCAACGGTGTTGTTGGCCTTGAATGCGTCTCCCTATCACCTCGACAAGCTAACGACCCGCCATGATGTATTACGCGAACGTATTGCTGAAACAGGGTTGTCGGTTATCTACGCTAATTTAGTGGGCGGGCAAGATGAGTTGGTTTTTGATGGGGGGTCGTTTGCCATGAATGCGGGCGCTGAACTCACTCATCAGTTTGCCGCGTTTGACGAAGTGCTGGGCATCGTCGAGTTGAATGCCACCGGCATCATCGCCGGCGTGCAAGAAAAACCACACACAGCGTCGGCGACTATTTACCGCGCTCTCTGTGTTGGCGTGCGTGACTACATTCAGAAAAATCGCTTCCCCGGCGTATTGCTCGGTTTGTCGGGCGGCATTGATTCTGCGCTGACACTGGCTATCGCAGTGGATGCACTGGGTGCCGACAAGGTGCGCGCGGTGATGATGCCGTCTCCTTACACTGCGCAAATCAGCATTGATGATTCACGTGAGATGGTCAAAATTTTAGGCGTGCCCTACGAAGAATTAAGTATTGAGCCTACCTTTGAGGCTTTGCAAAGTACACTGTCGCCGCTCTTTATGGGGCTGCCTGCCGACACGACCGAAGAAAATTTGCAGGCGCGCATTCGTGGCACCTTACTTATGGCGTTGTCGAATAAGAGCGGCTCACTGGTGCTCACCACGGGTAATAAGTCTGAAATGACGGTGGGCTACTGCACGTTGTATGGCGATATGGCAGGCGGCTTTGCGGTGCTCAAAGACGTCAGCAAAACGTGGGTGTACAAGCTATCTAACTATCGCAACACATTGGGGCGGGTGATCCCAGAGCGCATCATCACACGCCCCCCTAGTGCCGAATTGCGACCCGACCAAACGGATCAAGATAGCTTGCCGCCGTATGACGTATTAGATGCCATCATGGCGAGTTACGTTGAAGAAAATATGAACATCGCGCAGATCGTGGCACTTGGTTATGCCGAGGCGGACGTGAATCGCGTAGTCAAACTTATTCGTATCAATGAATACAAGCGCCGTCAATCACCTGTGGGTGTGCGCATTACAGATCGTAGCTTTGGTAAGGATTGGCGTTATCCGATTACGGTTCGGTATCAAGCAGATTTTTAGCTATACTCATCACATTATTTAAGGGAGAGGGACTATGAAAAAAATTGAAGCCATCATCAAACCATTTAAGCTCGATGAAGTGCGTGAAGCCTTATCTGATTTGGGCGTAAGCGGCCTGACGGTCACTGAAGTAAAAGGATTCGGTCGCCAAAAAGGACACACCGAGTTGTATCGTGGCGCGGAATACGTAGTCGATTTTTTGCCCAAAATTAAAATCGAAATTGTAGTGAGTTCGTCCATGTTAGAAACAGCCGTGGATGCGATTATCAAAGCGGCTAACACCGGAAAAATTGGCGATGGTAAAATTTTTGTATCGCCAGTCGAACAAGTCATTCGCATTCGCACAGGCGAGACTGACGAATCTGCGCTTTAATTTTTTTGGATTAAAAACGGACACTGCAACCCAGTGTCCGTTTTTCATTTCAAGCGCAATTATTTAAGGAAAGTCTGATTAAGTCGTATTCGTCATTCCGGCCTTTCGACAGGCTCAAGATAAACTGGCCTTCGGTCAGGCCGGAATCCAGTATTTTCAATCAACTAGACACCGGCCTTCGCCGGTGTGCCGACTTAATCAGACTTTTCTTAAGGCAGTGAACTGGTTTCAATAGACGTTTGATGCGTCCAATAGTGTTGGTGAGTTTGCCGGAAGCGTTCGAGTTGTATGTTTGTTGCGTTTGCGTTGATGATGACTGCGCCTGCTGCATCGCTACGCAATTGTTGTGTGTTGCTGTCCGCATAGCGCTGTACGACTTCGGGGGCGGGGTGGTTGAAACGGCTACGATAGCCTGCGGTGAAAATGACGTATTCAGGTGAAGTTGCCGCAATAAAATTTTCAGAAGATGAGCTTTTGCTGCCGTGATGCGGCGCAACTAACAGGGTGGTCAGTAGCTTGTCGGTGTGCAGTTGCATTAAGCGCTCTTCGGATGCTTGCTCAATATCCCCCGTCAATAAAATATGCTGCGTGCCTACGCTGATGCGCAGCACGCAACTTTGATCGTTATCGCGTAGCTTGATTGCGGTGGAATCTATGGCGGGATGCAGCATCTCAAAATGCACGCCATCCCAATCCCACTGTTGCCCATCCGCACATCGTTCAAAACGTTTCACATCGCGTAACAGTTCATGGTCACCCGCTAGTGAAGTGGTCACCACATCGACTGGGATGACCGCCATCACCGAGCGTGTGCCGCCCACATGATCAATGTCGTCATGGCTCAATATCAGCCTATCTAACCGACTGACTCCCATTGCGCGCAAAGCGGGGACGAGAATTCGATTTCCACTGTCTGCATCGCCCGAATAATCGGGGCCGGTGTCGTATAGCAGGGTATGGTTTTGCGTTTGAATGGATACCGCAAGTCCCTGTCCCACATCGAACACCACAATACGTGCACTGCCCATTTCAAGCGCCGGCGGTTTAATTATAAACATCGGCAACATCAATACGATGCCTATCCAGCGTAAGGGAAATCCGTGCGGGGCAAGGATTAACAAGGCGCCCATCACGCCTACGCTGACGCTCCACATCGGGGGGCTGTGTTGTGTCCACACGGCCAGCGGCAGGCTATCTAATGCGTGTAACAACCAAACACAAAAAGCCATGACTTCATGCGCGAGATAAAGCATCCACTCGAAGGGTGGCAAAGTACCCAGCAAGGTGAGCGGCACGACGACGAAACTCACCAAGGGAATAGCGAACGCATTGGCAAGGGGCGACACCAGCGAAAGTTGTTGGAACATCACTAACAGGGGAGGGATGAGGCCGATAGTCATCGCCCATTGCACTTTGCCGTATTCCATTAGCCAATGCGCGCGACCGATTCGATTACCTGTGACGTAAAAAATAAGCGCCACTGCGCCAAACGAGAGCCAGAAGCCTGCTGCTAATATCGCCCAAGGATCGGCGATCAACACCACCAGCAAAGCCGCCGCGAGGAGTTGGCTCAAGGCGATGTTGCGCGACCACAGCAGCATGGCCGCAAAAGTCGCCAGCATATATAAAGTACGTTGTGCGGGAATCTCAAACCCCGACAACAGGGTGTACGCCAATGCAGCCAGCAAACCCACGATGGCGGCGGCTTTGCGGGCGGGAAAGCGTAGCGTCAAGGCGATGTTGCGCCGCCACAGCCAATAGGTAAGCGCAAAAAATAATCCCGACAGCATGGTGATGTGTAAGCCAGAAATGCTCATCAAATGGTTCACGCCCGTATGCGTGAAAAGCGTCCACTCATCGGCTGAAATGCTGGCTTGGTCGCCAATCGCTAGTGCGACCAAAATGCCTGTGTAGGGCGCATCACCTAACGTTTTTTGGAAGTGGCTGCGGATGGATTCGCGCGTCTGCTCAATAAAATAGGCAGGGGTGGTGCGCTGCCCGAGCAACACATTGGGACTGTCCTTGCGCACCACGTAGCCTGATGCGCGCAGATTGCGTTCTAACGCCCACACCTCAAAATCAAATCCATTCGGATTGGATGTGCCGTGAATTTGTTTCAACCGTACGGTGAGCTGCCAGCGTTCACCTGCATGTAACTCAAGCGGCGCTTCATTTTCATTCACATAGGTAGCGAGCTGAATGCGCTGTGGCACATGGACATCAGGGGTTTGCACACTCTCCACGGCAAAGGCAAAGCGCTGTCCTTTGTCGTGCACGCGCGGTAGCTCTGCCACCACACCCGTTAGCGTGATATTTTTGCCTTGCCACGCATCCGGCAAGCTGTCTGCCAAACGTGATTGCGCCACCCATGCCGCATAGCTAAATCCCAACACGGCTGCGCCCAATAAAATGAGTGTGCTGCGCAGCACACGGGGAATGGCGTGGTACGGAATTAGTAAAGGCAGCGCAGCCAATGGCCATAAAAATGGCAGGCTAGGGAGGCTGGTTTGTTGTTGTAAAAACCAAACCCCCAACGCGAAGAAAATTGAAAACGAAACCATACGCGCAGGGTAACCGAGCATTAGAATCCCGTCATGCGTAAATTTCTGCGTGAAAAATTACCCTCTCAACAAAGCCTTCAGCAAAACCGATGGCTGCGCCCCTTGGCGCGTTGGTTGAGCCATCCTAATTTATGGCATCTGCATCGTAGGTCGGTGGCGGGCGGGGTGGCGGTGGGTTTATTTTGCGGACTCATCCCCGGCCCCTTGCAAATGTTGAGCGCTGTTTTTGGGGTGGTGATATTGCGCGTCAACTTACCTGTCGCTTTATTCACCACGCTCTATACCAACCCCTTCACCATCGTGCCGCTGTACCTGTTTGCTTATGAAATTGGGGCATGGATGAGTGGTGCTCAACCCCTCACCCAGCTCCCTCCATTACCTCAATTGCATTGGTTAGACTGGTTTAATCCGCTATGGCAATGGCTGTCTGCACTAGGCAAGCCTTTGTTAATTGGCGTGCCCATTTTGGCTATCAGTTTGGCCTTGTTGGGATACGTGTTGGTACGCATTGGCTGGCGTATGGCGGTGCTCATTCGTTGGCGGCAACGTAAATCGCACTAAGATAGTCGGGAACTTATTGGCTTAATCCACCTCATAAGCGCGTCTGGTGTTGCACGCTAGACACCGTAATAAACTATTCAATGAGGTGATGAAATGAAAAATGCTTATGCAGGTGTTGCAAAATTTGTGCGTTGGGTTGTGACGGGTGTGGTGTCAATGATCATCGCCATTCCTACCGTGACATCCGTTAGCACATCCCTTTAAGTCTTAAAAACTAAACGCCCCCGAATGTAAATTCGGGGGCGTTTTATTTGAGCATCAGAAATTAGCTTGTACCCCAAACGAAATAGGCAGCACAAAAGGATAGACGGATTTTTTCTCGGTGTAGGTAGGGTCGTAACTGTAGCCATCTACATTTTTCTGGGCGTACACATTATTCCACTCGAAATACATTTCAAGCGTATAGCCATCCATTTGTAACGCTCTTTCAAGACGCACGTCTAAACGATGATAAAAGGGCAAGGTGGCGGAGTTAATACCTGCGTAGTTGGGTTTGGGACGGCCGTCGGCAAATGTGCCACTCGTACCATTGATGGGCGTATAGGGTGTGCCGGAATGCGCATTCCATTTCGCCCCCAATGTCCAATCTTCATCCAGTAAATAAGTCGTTACCAAAGTGGCATTCACAGGCTGGTCTAGCTCGAAGCGGAACGACTCTCCCGTGAGATCGTTGCGACGCAATGATTTTGAAAGTGATAAAGCGAACCAGCCAGAGAGTTGCGCGCCTGGATTTTTCTTGAGCAAAAACTCTAGCCCATAAGCCTTACCACTTGCGCCATTCACATAGTTCAGCAGCGGCTCATCCACAATTAAATGATCAAATTTTTTGTAGTATGTTTCGGATTTCCACGACCATAGCGCATCCAGCTTATGCGACACGCCGAGCACGACATGGTCGGCGCGCAGATGCGAGAGTTGCGGATTGCCGAACGTTTTGGCAATCTGTTGCCCAGTCGGCATTTGGTTGTGTTTGCCCCAACCTGCGGTGAGTAATGTGTCGGGTGTGGTTTCCCATTCCACCCCCAAACGCGGCTCGGTGTAAGCCTTGCGCAGATAATCTTCATAGCTATAGCGCACCCCAGTGACCAGCGTCACGCTGGAGGCCACGCGCTTTCTATCTTGAACTGAAGCATCCCAACCGTTGGAATAGAACTGATCTTTTAATTGCGCTTGTGCGGCACTGGTGGTGTCGCAAGCGGGGTTAAATTGGGTGCAGGTTGCGTTCTTCAGATTGGCATCTATCTTGACTAGTGCACGTTCGTAATTAGCACTTAAGGCAACTTCGTGCCCCCCGTTGAGTGGCAAAAGCAGGCTTTCGCGCACCATCCAACTATCTTGTGCAAGATACAAATTTCCCGCGCCGCCAATCGTATTGTTGAAATCGAATTTCATATGTTCCAGCGCGAGTTTATTAAACGCGCTGTCAAACAACACCGAATCAAATACCAGCGCTTGTATTGAATTTTTATTATCGAAAGCAAAATTTCCCGCAAGGATAGGTTCTTTCTTTGCGAGGTCCGCATTGCCGCCAACTTTGAGTCGAAGCGTGTCGCTAGCCCCTTGCATTAGAAACGTAAGCTTGCTGCCATCCCCGGTTTTGATGATGTACTTACCTTGATAATCTGCATAGTTAGGAATCTGAACCGTCACCCCATCTTGCTCAACTTGCTTTAAGAACAGGTCAATGTAACTACGGCGTGCCGCAAAGTAGAAAGATTGGTTGTCGTTAATTGGCCCTTCAATCAAGGCATCTGCGCCCAATAAATTAACGTTCACTTTGCCGCCGAAGCGATCCGTACGCGGGTCGCGCAACGCCACATCAATAATCGCACCGGTCACATCGGTGTAATGCGGCGCGAAAGCTGCGCTGTATAAATTGAAATCCTTAATTAAGTCAGCATTGAACACGCTGATGCCACCAAAGTGAAAAATGTTGCCGCTGGGTAAGTTGTCCACGTAATAGGCATTGTCGCCCGGCCCCGAACCGCGTACCGCAGGCACACTCAAGCCCCCCGCAGAAACCACACCGGGTAAGGCTTGTAATCCACCTAATGGATCGCCACTAGAACCCGCCAACTTTTTTAACTGCTTTCCTGAGATAACACTTTTGCTAATGCGATCAGGGCTGCGTTCGCTGACCACGTTGATTTCGGAAAGTGACTCGGGCGTTTTTTTATTGTCGAGTGGTGTAGGTGTAACGGCAATCTCTTCGGCTTGCGCGGCGAGGGAGAACGCGAATAGAAATATCAAAGTGAAACGCATGATTCAACTCCGTTGTGGTGATTGTTTAAGGAAGGTCTGATTAAGTCCGTTCGTGGTGAGTGTTTCCCGTTCGCTCCCTCGATACACCGCGCAAGCGCGGCACTCGGGACGAACGGGAAACGCCTCGCAGAGGTTCTTGCACCCCTTGTGGGTGTATCGAACCATGGCTTTCGGACTTAATCAGACCTTATATGGACGCCTCCCGGTTTAGCAAGAGATATGTCGTGTTTGGTAAAACGTAAATCGGCTGCAGTCTTATATCCGGCTTTATTGCAGACGGTTTTTCTGTCTGCGAGCCCTGATGGAATTCGCCAAGAACGCCCTCATCTTCCTATCGTGCTCGGAGCACTACTCTGATTCCAGGTTTACGTTCTTGCGGTCCGACCTGTTTCGCCATCACACGGGTTATCTACCTGCGCAACCTACTAGCCTTCCACTCCTTCTCAGTGGTTTCTCTTCATTATGCGGGCACTACGCTCACATAATCCTTTTGGTACTCACGCTCATGAGCCAATATCGCCCACGCCGTGCGTGCCATTTTGTTGGCCATTGCAACAATGGCAACATTCGTTGGGCGCCGCTGGAGCAGTGCTTCGCTCCATGCCCCCTTGTCCTTCGCTTTGAACATCACTGTTCGTGCGCCATGAATCAGCAGAGTGCGCAAATACGTGTCGCCACGCTTGCTGATGCCTAATAACTTAACCTTGCCACCGGTGCCGCTTTGTCTTGGCACCAATCCCACAAAGGCTGCAAATTCCCGTCCCGACTTAAAACTGCTCGCCTCACCCATGGTCGCAACCAAGGCTGTGGCGGTCAGTACACCGATGCCCGGTATCGCTGCAATCTTCTGACAGGCGGCTTGTTCTTTCTGCCACTCTTTGATGCGCCGCTCAAGATTCTGTAAATCGGTTTCAATCGTTTCGAGTCGATCCAGTTGTTCCTTGAGCGCCCTAAACAACATCCCCGGCAACATTTCTTCAAATTCGGCGGTGCGATACAGAATCTCTTCAACCCCCGCTTGCCGTCCGCCTTTCAAAGTGATGCCAAATTCATATAACAAGCCACGCAATTGATTTACCTGCATGGTGCGAAACTTCACCAAGGATTGCCTCATCCGGTGCAGCGCCAACATCGCTTGCTGTTCTTCAGTTTTGCCTGCCACCGTGCGCATCCCCGGTTGCCGTGGCGCAGTCCAAATCGCTTTGGCGTCCGCCGCATCGGTCTTGTTGCCTTGTACAAACGGACGCACAAACTTGGCGTGGATCAGTTTGACTTCGTGCCCAAACGACATCAGCTTGCGTCGCCACCAGTGCGCGCTGCCGCACGCCTCAAGTGCGATCGATCCCGCTTCCCGTGTCGCCAAAAACTCCAGCAACGCTTGCTTGCCAAACTTGCGGTTGTGGATCTCTCCGCTGTCGCGATCAACCCAGTACAGTTGAAATACGCTCTTTGCGATATCCAGCCCGTATGTCGTAATATTCATTTCAGCCCCTCCGTCCGTTTGTGGAAAGCTTGCATTATCTCCACCTGGGCACGTAGATGCCGTTAGGTACGCGAGGGGCTACCGCTTCTTACTTCCTGCCCTCGCTCCCCGTGGGGAGGGAGGCGTCCATCCCATCTTCCTTAAGCAATTGAAAATAGGCGGCATCGTGATTCAAGATTAGGAAATTTGCAATCTGCCAACCTGTCCGTTCCGAGGGGAGTTTGCATTCACCAAAGGCAGCATGGTTTGCAAGGCGATGACGTATTTTTTGAATGCCGTGCGCCCTGTTTTTGTCAGGGTGTAACAAGTCTGAATACGCCCAGCACTATCGTCCTTGCGCATCGCCACATAATCGGCGGCAATCAGTTTTTTCAAGTGCGAATCCAGATTGCCATCAGAGACATCCAGCTGCCGTTTTAGTTCGGCAAAGGTGGCTTCACCGGCAGCAGATAAAAAAGCGGCCAGTTGCGTGCGCAAGGGCTGGTGCAGCAAAGGGTCTAGGGTTTCCATAGCATCGCCAATATAGGTAGGGTTAAAACGCAGGCAAGCCAAGCGAGTGTTTGTGTGACACGAAACCACGCTTAACGTGTGAATAAAATTTTTAACCAGCTTTTCATTGAAAAAAATAGGACCTGTTGAAAAGGCGACTGATTAGAACGTTTGCCCCAATTTGAAATACAGTTGGTTGCCACTATTTAGGTCAAAGCCGTGCGCCACCCCAATGCTTAAAGGTAGGGGGAGTCGGTAGAACAGTTTTGTTTCGGCATTGAGTTCAATGCCCATGCCTTTATAAACGGGCACGGCGGATGTGCCTTGATTCCATGCACTACCCGCATCGAAAAACACAGTTGAGGAAAGGCGGTTGATGCCTACGGGAGGCGACATGAAGTGGTGGTCAATATCGACGAGTGGTATCTGCCAGCCCACACTCAAGGTGCGCGCGTTGCGTCCTTGCAAGTCCCACTCGCCGCCTACATAACCATGTAAAGGTAGTGCGCGTTGATTGAGCGTGGGGGCGATGAACGGGCTGGTGGTGTTGTAAGCGCCGCCGAGTTGGAATGGTTCGGTAAGCCCCGTGGCGTGGGCTTCTGTCCAGTGTGCGCTCAATACACTGCTGCCGAGTGGCCACAGTTTTTGGGCGTCGAGTCGTACGACATTGCCATCGTAAGCCGTGTTGAATGGACGGTAACTTTCCAACAGCAGACGCGCGAATGTGCCTCGGTTATACGCGGTGGCATACCACGCGCTTTCACGCGAATCGTATTGCGCAAAAATGGCCGCGACGCGTTCCAGTTGTGGGCGGGTGGTGGTGGCGGTGTTCACCCATACGCGGTCGGTACTTTGCTGGGCCGCGCCGATACCGATATAGATGCGCCGTTCACTCTGCAACCACGGCTGCATGGACACCCACTGTGCGCTGGTGGTGCGGTCGTACAGGGTGGTCTTTTCTTGCCCATTTACTCCACTCCATTGCCTTGCCCACAACTCACGGGTGAGGTCAAAGAAGTGTCGATTGAGATAGTTGTAACTAATGTTGCCGATGGGTTCGCCTTGCGAAAATTCCCAGAGTGCATTCACACTGTAGTTGTGCCAACGCATCACATCCGAGCCGTTAATGTTGATGCCGTAAGCCACTAATCCACGATCACTAAAGGCACTGGGAAACCAGCTGCGCGGGTAAATGGAATTGAGTGCCGAGTAGTCCTGTGCTATCCCCAGCAAGGCGTTGGTGGGGGCGGTCGGCGTTGTAAGTAGGGCGCTGTTGCTGTTCACGGGGCGTGTGGATTGCGCGCTGACAGGGGATAGGCGGCGCAATTCAATGCCTTCAGCCGCCATCACGCCTAACACCACGGAATCATCTTTTGCGACGCCGCTATGTAAGGTCACGCCGGTATAGGTATGGCTCAAGCGCGTGAGTTGACCTGTACCAATGCGATAGCGCCACAAATTTTGCACGCTGTCTTGGCTGGCAATGAACTCTAGCTGCTGACCGTCGGACGAGTAGCGCAAGCCTTGTAGCGGTGCATCGAAATCAAATAGAACGCGCAGGGAAGAGTGCGCGGTGTCAAATTCAACCACCTGCCACGCGCCATTCTTTTTGAGAATCATCGCCACGCGCGAACCGTCTGCATTCGCCGCGACATCAATGGCTTCCATGCCATCTGTGCCGGCATACAACGTTTTAATTTTGGATGCGCGTCCTGAATTTATTTCCAGTAAATCCAAACTGGGGATGCCACCTTCGTGTTTCAGCGCGGCAATGGATGAACCCGCCCACACGGCACGGCGATAGCGTTGACCTTCGGTGAGGCGCTGCATGCCTGTGTTTGTAGTCCACGTGTACAGGTCGTAAAAAAAATTGTAGTTATCAAAAACATTGGGCTGGGCAATCAGTATCGTGCCGTCCGGGTGTGCGTCAATGTGGGCATGGGGGCGTAGCGCAGTGAGCTCTTGGGTGGCACCTTGACCATCGAGATGCAGCAGCTTTGCACCTAACAATCCATCATTGACCACTGCCAATACGCCATCATGCACAGGCGAAATCGAGCTAATGTCGTAGTGTGCAGGCAGCAGTGGCATGCCATCCGCGCGTGGCGTGGTTTTGAGTGTGGCAGCTCGCGCATCGACTTGTTCAGCTAAATCAACGAGGAATTCTTCCCACAATTCAGACAGCGCTTTGCCAGTGATGGGCATGGGGTTGGATTGCACCATCGGCACAATGTTGTCGCTGTAATTTTGGATGTAACGCGCGGCGGCATCACTGCCGTATTTGCGATTCAGAAAGTCGTAAAAATACACGCCATACAGGTATTGTTTGGAGGCGGGTAGCCTGCGCCCATCCGCATGTAACTCAGCTAAAGGGATAAAACCGCGTTCACGTTCGATGCGCATTTGCGCTTCAAAAGGCGCATTGCGCAGACGACCTTGACCTAATTCAGGATGACTTTCATTCAAGGTGGCGATGCCTTCCAGTCCCCAAGTGGGTTGGATGAGGTTAGGAAACAGCAAGTCAAAGCGCCCGAAAATACCGCGCAAATCGCCCAACATGCCCACCTTATCCAAATGCACGGTATGCGTGAATTCGTGCGTGATTAAGCCTTCCAGCCAGTTGTGGTTATGCAGTAACTGTCCATCGTCAGGCGGCGTTAAAAGCAGTACGTTTTCATTGAAGGGCAGTGGAGTGGATGAGCCGTTGGATAAATCACTCGCATCGAGCAACAACATTTCTGTTTTGCCTTCGGGCTGCCACGTCAATTGGCGTGTGATGCGCGTGTAAGCCTCTTCCGCATGAATCGCGGCACGTTCTGCTTGGGGGCGCTGTGTTGCCAGGTAGTTAATGCGAAAGTGCGGCGTGTCCGCACTACTCCAGTCTTGAGCAGGATCAGAACCTTCCGCGTAAGCAGGCAACGCAATGAATAAAGTCATCGAGATGAATTTTCGCAACATAAAAAATCTCCAAAAGTGGCGGATGAATTGTTTTGAGTCGTAAGAATATCCACGTATTCCTCCCGCACTCTGTTTGGCAGAGTCTATCGCTCTGCAAAACAGAGTGTCAAGCGTGCGGTGAGGAGTGGAGGTGGATCAGGCCGCTTGCAACACGCCATCCACCAACTTCAATTGGCGCTGCATCTTGCCAGCGAGTTCGAGGTCGTGGGTGACGATAATGAAGCTGGTGTTGAGTTTGGCGTTGAGGGTTTGCATCAGGTCGAACAGGGCGAGGGCACTGACGCGGTCCAGATTGCCGGTGGGTTCGTCGGCGAGTACGCAGGCGGGTTGAGTGACTAGGGCGCGTGCCACGGCGACACGCTGGCGTTCGCCGCCAGAAAGTTCGGCGGGCAGGTGGCGCACGCGTTGGGCGAGGCCAACTTGTTCCAGCATGGCGGCGGCTTGCGGGTGCGCGTCAGCAGGTTTCATGCCGCGAATCAACAAGGGCATGGCGACGTTCTCCAGCGCGGTGAATTCGGCCAGCAGATGGTGGAACTGATAGACGAAGCCGAGCGATTTATTTCTCAACTCGCCGCGTTGCGTCTCGTTCAGCTTGCTCACGTCTTGGCCGAGGATGCTTACGTTGCCGCTGGTGAGGGTGTCGAGTCCGCCGAGCAGATGGAGTAGGGTGCTTTTGCCCGAGCCGGATGCGCCGACGATGGCGATGCGTTCGCCTTGCGCCACCTCAAGATTCACGCCCTTCAATACGCTAACGCTCAAGTCGCCCTGCGAGTAAGTCTTGTTCAAATCGCGACAGACGATGACTTTTCCTGAATCCCGAATCCCGAATCCTGCATCCTGCTTACTCATAGCGTAGCGCCTCCGCTGGTTGCACCTTGGAGGCGCGCCAGCTTGGATAAAGCGTGGCGAACAAGCTGATAAGAAAAGACATCCCCGCCACGACCAAGACATCACTCTTCTGTAAGTCAGACGGTAGTTCGCTAATGTAGTAGAACTCTTTGGATAGGAACTGCACGCCGAACAGATGTTCGATGAAAGGAACGATCGTGCCGATGTTGAGTGCAAGCAGTACGCCGCCCAACACACCCAACCCCATGCCGATGAGGCCAATCAACATGCCTTGCACCATGAATATCTGCATGATGCTTTGGGGTGAAGCGCCCAACGTGCGCAGGATGGCGATGTCGGCTTGTTTGTCGGTGACCGCCATCACCAAGGTGGAGACGATGTTGAAGGCAGCGACCAATACGATGAGCGAGAGGATGATGAACATCATTTTCTTCTCCATCGCGACGACGGCGAAATAGTTAGCGTTCTGGCGCGTCCAATCACTGGCATAGACATCACTAGGCAATTGTTTTTCTAACTCGCGTGCCACTTGAGGCGCGCGGTCGAGGTTGTTCAAACTGCCGCTGATGCCGCTCACCGATTCCCCCATGCGGTAAAGTTTCTGCGCATCTTCTAGGTGGATGAGCGCCAGCGCATTGTCGTAAGGAGCCATGCCGATCTCGAAGATGCCGACCACGTGAAATTGTTTTAAGCGTGGCATCATGCCAGCGGGGGTGACTTGGCCTTGCGGCGTAATCAGTAACACAGTTTCACCCACATGCGCGCCTAGTGTCCTCGCCAAATCAACGCCCAGCACGATATTAAATTCACCTGAACGTAAAGCACTCAACTCGCCGCGTTTCATCTTGTCGCCGAGTGCGGTGAGATGCTGCTCTGCATCGGGCAAGATGCCACGCACCATCACGCCCTCCATGCGGTCGCTCACCGACACCATGCCCTGTCCATTGACGAATGGGGCGGCGGCACGCACTTCCGGGTGTTTGGCGACTGTATCCAATGCAGATTTCCAATCTACCAACTGACCGCCCTCGCTACTGATTTGTAGGTGTGGCGTGACACCGAGGATGCGCGCACGGATTTCTTTCTGGAAACCATTCATCACCGACAACACCACGATAAGCGCCATCACCCCCAGCCCAATACCCAGCATAGAGATGAGCGAGATGAAGGAGATGAAATGATTGCGGCGCTTGGCGCGGGTATAGCGGAGGCCGATGAAAAGTTCGTAGGGTTGCAAGATGATTTGGTTTTCGTTTCAGAGACGGCCGCTAGTTTGCCATATACGAGAGGTTATGACAGAAAACGTGTCGTAAATTCTTTTGCGGACACGATAGGGCAGGCAAAATCATTTGCCATCACCAATAAGTCTTGGTCGCCGCTGATGAGGCAATCCGCTTTGCCTATGAGTGCTAAGTGCAAAAAAGGAATGTCGTGGGCGTCTCGGCAATGAATAGATTTTGGAGTTTTGATGGGCAGAGTGACGGTTTCGCAAAAGGGTAAATAATCGTTCAGCAATTCATGCTGCTCGCTCACTGTTAGTTTGAATTTTGGATAGTTCAATACACGCAGCAATTCGCTCGCGCTGTACTTGCATACCAGCGGAACACAAAGTCCAGACTGCCAGGCTTGACGCAAAGCCTGCAACTGTCCGCCACTAAATACCAAGGCGGATAACACCAAATTGGTGTCAATCACCACCCGTGGCGGGCGCTTGCGACGGCTCATTTCGTTTTTCTAGCCCAAGTCACCGCTGCGTCAATATCCGACTCATGTAAATTTAATTCCGCCAGTTTGGCACGAACTGCATCACCGCGTTGAATGCGGACAGGGGTCAGCACCAGTTGACCGTTACGCGCTTCCACATCGAAATACTCGGTCGCGCCGATTTGTGCGGTGAGCGCTTTAGGTAGTGTGATCTGATTTTTTGAAGTCATTTTGGCAAGCATGGTGCGCCCCAGTAAAAGTAAGGATGCCTTACTTTACGCAAAAAGCAAAAGGCTATCAAGCCCCAGCCTCTTCCAATATGAAATGAGTCTGAAGTCCCCCCGTATTTCCAACGGGGAATGAGTCTGAAGCTGAGTAAGCGATTCGATCATT
>JAVHQJ010000327.1:0-7468 GCA_036171075.1 Sideroxydans sp.
CAAACTTAATAATTCCAGCATGCCCAACAACCCGCCCAAGGGGGTGCGTATTTCATGGCTCATGGTAGCCAAGAAAGAATCTTTGGCTTGGTTGGCAAACTGCAATTGTGATGTGCGTTCTTTTACACGTTGCTCCAAATTGGCGTTCAGCAACTTAATACTGGCTTCAATCTGTTTGCGTTCGGTGATGTCTTGCGCAGTGCCTAATACTTTAAGCGGCGTGCCGTGCTCATCGTATTGAATGATGCCGCGATCCTCCGTCCAATACTCCTTGCCATTGCAGAGCATGCGATAGTTAGCAAAATACTCCGTGCCTTCGCTAATGGCCTTGTGCATGGCCTGTTTAGGAATATCCACATCGTCGGGATGAATCATGTTGCGCAAGTGTTGAGGCGATGTGACGGGATTTTCAATCTTGAAATGATGATAGATGTCTGGCGACCAGCTTAATTCGTGAGTAACAAAATCGTAGTCCCACATGCCCATGTGCGACGAGTCGAGTGCATGATGCAAACGTTTTTCTTTTTCAGCCAGCGCCAGCTCAATCCCTTTGCGCTGGGTAATGTCCTGAATCGTGCCTAGCATGCGCGAAGGTTTATCTTGGGCATCGAACTCCACATTGCCCGTGACATGACAAATAATTTGTTGACCCGTCGCTTGCACGATGCGGCAATCAATTGCGTACGGCTGCTTTTGATTCAACGCTGCTTGCACACGGTTATTCATGTTTTCGCGGTCATCCGCATGTACCAGTCCCAAATACAACTCATAGCTTGGCGTTACCGAATTGGGCTCAAAACCCATCAAACGATAGGTTTCATCACTCCATGCCAACTCGTAGGTGATTGGATTCCAATCCCATGTCCCCACTTGCCCTACTTGGGTGGCAAGGTCGTAGCGTTCTTTGGTAATCCGTAAATTTTCTTCGATATTTTTTTGCTTGGTGATGTCTTGATACACCCCCAAAATACCCATCACTGAATTATTCACATTGCGCAGCGGCACCTTGGAGGTGCGCAACCAAATTGTGCTGCCATCAGGCGCGGCCTGCGGTTCGTCGTAAAGCAGCTTGGCTTCACCCGATTCCATCACCTGTCGATCATCTGCCTGATACAGCGTGGCCTGTTCTTTCCAGCCCATTTGAAAATCGCTTTTGCCTATCAAATCTTGGGGGGTCTGCAAGCCCGCATCTTGGGCAAAGAGCGTGTTGCATCCCAAATAGCGCAGATTGTTGTCTTTCCAAAAAATGCGCACGGGCGACGAGTTAATCACCGTATTGAGCAATTGGTTGGATTGTTCCAAGGCGGCTTGTGCACGGGCTTGTTCAGTGATGTCTTTGAAACACCAAATGCGCCCGCGCTCCTCGCCGATAATCAGTGACCGTGTAAAACGTGAAAAAATTCGACCATCTTTGAAGTGCAGCGTGTCTCTGGCTTCTTCGCTACTTTGATAGAGCTGTTTCACCAGTGACAGAAAATCGTCGGGTGAAACCAATTGATCTAGTACATGCGCCAACATCAACTCATCTTTCCCTCCTTGAGCCAGCTCGGCGGGAATACGCCACAGCGCTAAAAATCGCTGATTGGCAGACAGAATTCGTCCGTCTTGGGCAACCATCAAAATGCCTTCATCAGTTGATTCCAAGGTGGTACGCAACAAAGTTTCACTGCGCACTAAATTGACGGCAACTTGTTTTTGTTGGGTCACATCGCGCACGGTACTAATGATGTGCGGTATGCCGTCCAATTGAACCAGTGTGGCTGACAGTGCGCCGATTCCCGTTGTGCCATCTTTAATACGGAATTCGGCTTCTATCAATTCACTCTTGCCAAACGTTGAGACATCGGCGATTAACTTCTCACGCATTTCTCTGTTAATCCAAAGTCCTAGGTCTAGCGTTCTTTTGCCAATCGCTTCTTGTGGCGTAAAGCCCGTGACTTGCGTAAAAGCATGGTTAACCTGTGACACACAGCCGTCATCTAAACGGACAATCATCATCACATCGGGATGGTGGTTAAAGATAATTTCTAACCGTGTTTTAGCTTCTAAAACGGCGCGCTCTGCATTTTTACGTTCGGTAATGTCGCGGGTGATACTGATGATGTGAGGAATCTCATCAATGTCGATAATAGCGGCGGACATCAAACCATAAAGAATGTGCCCGTCTTTAGTGCGGAAGCGCGCTTCCAGATTGATAACCTCGCCGTCTTTTTTTAAGCCCTCTACCAATTTGGCGCGATCTTGCGGATCATTCCATATATTGAATTCAAGTGAGGTATGGCCGAGGCTTTCTTGTTCGGTATAACCGGTCATTTGCGTAAAGCCACGATTCACCGCAACAAATAATCCATCTTCAAGCCGATTGATGTTGATGGCATCTGGATTGACGAAAAAGGCTTTATTAAATTTCTGTTCGTTTCTGATTAATTTAAGTTCGACTTGCTTACGTGCATCCACATTCATGGTGGAACCCACCGCCAGTTGGGGCTTGCCGTCCGCCGTGCGCGTAATAATTTTGCCTCGGGTATGTACCCAAACCCATACCCCAACTTGTTGCATAAAACGATACTCAACATCAAATATAGACGCATCCGTTTGCACAATCGTCTGCACGTGCTGAATAAAATTAGGACTGTCATCTGGGTGTACCAGCGCAATCCACTCATGCAGTGTTTTAGGGGGGGCTTGTAGCGTGATATCCAGCAATTTCAATGTGTCGGCATCGTATTGAAATTCATCTTTGATGAAATCGTATTCCCACACAATCATCTGCGCATTTTGCACCGCAATGTCCAAACGTGTTTCGGCGCGCCGTACGTTAAATTCTAGATGTCGTTGTTGAATATGGGCGAACTCTCGCAAGATAAGATTCAAAGCATACACAGTCAGGGGCGCCACAATGCAGCTCACCATCAAGGCAGAAATCATCGAGTAGCCCGTGAGCACACCTTTGTACCCAAGGTCGATTAAAGCCATGAGCACTTCCACGAAAAAAATAACTCCGACCGTAATAAACGTCCACAAACGCCATCCATTGAAGCGCTGTAGGAGCGAAATGAAAGTGGGTTTCATAGGCTATTTCTCTATCGAGTTGGCTATGTCAGCAGTATCAACAGTTAGCGCGGAGTGGGCAAACTGTTTTTTGTAGGCGGTGTTTTTTTACGAAGGCAATGGCGTCGTCATATCACTTTGCTACTGCCTTCAAAGGTGACCGCAGGTATCACCCTCTTATTCCCTGCCCTCCCTCAATAGCACCTTTACCTGCTCCAGCGGCAAGTGGAGTAGCTCGCCAATCTCGGTGTAATCGTCAGGTAGGGCGGCATCATCCCATCCATTGGCAGAGTGGCGGGCTAGGTTGATGGCCAGCGTGACATTGCGCACCCGCGCTTGATTCTTTTGCGTATCGTCCATGAGTGACAACAATAAATGAGGCAGCCCCCACCGTAATGCCAGCTCTTTTTGTAACTCGATGAGGCTAAAGCCCAGCACGTGTTGTTGCACCAGCTGGCTACGCAAGGTTTTATCTCGCTGTTGCAGGGTGCGAATTTGCAGCATGGCTTCCGGCGCAAAGCAGCCCATCAGCATTTCCGCAATATCGTGCAGCAAAGCGGCAATGCGTATTTCTTCAAAGTGTAAATCGTGCCTTTGCGCCGCCCACTCTTGTGCGTATTGCGAGGCACGGTGCGAACGATGCACCACACGCAACAACGGAGGAATGGCCATTGCGTGCGCGCTCAACATGTCCTCCACCACAGGCTTGGCCTGAACATGAGTAAAAAAAGGTTCGATGCCCAGCATCATCAAAGCCTGCTCTATCTGAATCACTTCGGTGGTCTGTGCTTTGTGTTTGTGTTGTTGCAGATAACGCAATAATTTGACCGTCATCATAGGGTCGCGGGCGATGACGTTGCTAATCGCCGTTACCGTGAGGGTTGACTCATGCGCGCGCATGGCCGCCAATTCACGAGCCGTCTTTTTGAGTACAGGCAATTCGTTCTGGCTTAATTGCGTGACCCATTGCTGTAGTGCCTCGTTGTTTTTCATCACCCATTCCCGTATCTCTTGATGTACGTGTTATCGGCCTAGGCCAGCATTACTTTAGGCGCGCGCTAAATAATTCATTACACGCCACCTGTACCCAATTCAGTTCGAAGAGCTTGTGCGCTCGCCACCTGTGGAAACCCAATGAACCTCGAAGCGTTCTTGCACCCTGTGGATATTGCACACCACCTGTGGGAGCTCGATTCATCGAGCGATGAGAATCCTCGAATACCTATCGCCCGATAAATCGGCCTCCTACAAAATCGCTGCCACTTCAAAGAGCTGCTGAATCCTGTGGGAGCTCGATTCATCGAGCGATGAGAATCCTCGAATACCCATCGCCCGATACCCACAGGGTACAAGAACCTCTTCGAGGTGAATCGGCCTCCTACAAACACTATTTTGCACGCTACAATTTGCCAATGAAAATCTTGGTCGATAAGCCGCACAGTCAAAAACTTCGCACGGGTCGGGTGTCATTGCCGCAACAAATTTATCTGGTGACTATCGTGACGCAATCTCGAATTGCGGTCTTTTCTCGTTACGATTATGCCGCGCTTGCCGCCAATAATTTATATACGCCTGCCATGACACACCACGCTACAACATTAGCCTTTGTGGTGATGCCGGACCATTTACATTGGCTATTACAGCTAGGTGATTCAGCTTCTTTATCCGACACCGTGCGACGCTATAAAGCTCAATTTTCCTTGCAACTCAAAACCAGTATTTGGCAAAGAGGATTCCATGACCACGCGCTTCGTGAAGAAGAATCGCTCATTGATGTTGCGCGCTACCTCATTGCTAATCCCGTGCGCGCAGGGTTGTGCCAAAAGGTGGGCGACTACCCGTTTTGGAATGCGATGTGGTTATAAGTTTTAAGCACCTCCACACGATTTTGTGGGAGCCCGATTCACCTCGAAGAGCTGCTGAATCCTGTGGGAGCTCGATTCATCGAGCGATGGCCCCTTAAGAGATCCATCGCCCAATACCCACAGGGTACAAGGGCCTCTTCGAGGTGAATCGGCCTCCCACAAAAGCCACGAACTGTTCACCTCGTTCATGGTGCACAAGTCAGTGCATGAGGGGTTCATCGGGCTGGGCGCGCCAAAGTTGTTTGCGGTAAGCCACAATCGCTAGGGCATCCTCATGAATCTGTTGTTCTTCGGCTTGACGTGCTTGCTTGGCGGCATCAACGCGCATCTTGGCCATATTTAAGGCGCGCAATGAAACTTGCTCTAATTCAAGCGCCGCTTGATCAGCTTGTTGATTTAATTGCAGGGTCTCTTCAGCAATTTCGCGGGCTCTAACTTCCTGTTCAATACGTTCATTGTCCTTTTCAATCATTGCTAATTCAGCGGCGAGGCGCGCTTCAATTTGCGCAATCGCTTCGACTTCACTATCCATCTTTTGCAGGCACACACTGAATGCATCGGCCTCCACTTGCTCCCGTTGCTTGGCAAAGTGAGCGGCACTCAAATGGGCTTGGATATTTTGCTCGGTGGCTATTTTGAGCGCTTCCTCGCTACGTATCTTTTCTTGCAGAGCGCGATTTTCTTCTGCCAAGGCTGCTTCTTGAGCATGTGCATAGGCCAGCAGATTGAGCTGTAGTTGTAATTTTTCTTGCAGTTTTTGTTGGTTGGCTTGTTCTAGCAGGGCACGTTGCTGGGCTGTTTCTAGCAAGGCATTTTCCAGTTTGATGTTTTCTGTGGCGGCGCTTTGTGCGGCCTGCGCTAATTCAATGCGCTGGGCTGCGGCACGACTCGCTTGTGTTTCCAATTGCAATTGAATTTCAACTTCACGTGCGGCTGAAACTTCGGCGCTAGCACGTTGTTGTGCCGTAATCACGCGTTCGTGTTCTGCCTGTGCTTTTTGTGCGGCCGCTTGCTTTGCCATTAACTCGGCAGACAAGCCATCGCGTGCATCTTGCGTGCTTTGGTACAGCAATTCATTGGCCGCTTCCTGTAGTTCGCGTGCCTCGCGTTCTGTGGCTAATTTTTCTGCCAGCAAGGCGAGCTGTGCTTGCTCTGCTTCGAGCTTGCGTTCTGTTTCGGCGCGCGTCAGCGCTTCTGCCTGTACACGTTGCTGTAATGTTTGTAGTAATTCATGTTCACTCGACCGCAACGCTTGTGCTGCCACTTGTGCCTGCGTCTCAACGGCTTTGCGCTGCACGCACACTGCCAACGCTTCATGTTCGGCCACAGCACGTGCAAGAGCGGCTTGTTCTGTCTCGCGATTGGCTGCGATGTGTGCGCTATGCGCTTCGTGTGCTTTGGATTCAGCGACCGCACTTGCCTGTGCCGCTGCCACAGCAGATTGTTCCGCTTCAACTTTGGCATTGAGGGCCATAAGGGCCATAAGGGCTTGTCGCTGATGGATAGACTTTTCTTGAGTGGCTAAAGCAATGGCCTGTTCGGCGGCTTCTTTTTGTTGCGCCAGTTGCGCTGCTTCTTGTTCAAGCCGGGTTCGATTTTCGGCGGCATTGGCGGCAAATTGCTCGGCTTCAACACGCCGCTGTATGTGTATTTGTTCCTGTTGCTCTTTTTCAAAACGTTGCTTCACTGCCAATGCATGTTGCGTTTCTTGCTGCGCGCGTTGCTGTTCAAAATCAAGTAATTGTTGCTCCATTTGCAATTTTTCTGCGGCCTGCTCTTGTTGAATTTGTAATTGTCGCAAGGCTTCGGCAAGCGTTTGCTCGGTGCGCACCTGCTTAAGCGCAATGTCTGCCTGAATTAGGCGCAATTCATTTTCAGCATGGGTTTTTGCTTCCTCATCCGCACGACTACGTTGTGCATGCAGCGCAGCTAATTCATTTTCTGCCGCGTGTTTGCTGTGTGCAGCTGCCTGCGCAATCTGCTCCTCTTGTATGCGCTGTTCGATCGCTTCTTGGGCTTGTTGTTCAGCCAGTAATTTGGCTTGTATCGCTTGCTGGAGTTGTTCCTCGCGTTGTCTATTTTGCTGTGCTTGATCCTGCCATTGACGTTCTAACGCCAACTTGGAATGCGCCACTTCCAGCCAATGCGTTTCCTGTTGGCTTTTAATTTCCAGTTGCGCAGTCAATTCATCTTCTGCGCGAGTCCTTGCCTCGGCCAATGCGCGCGCCTTTGATTCAATGCGTACACGTACTTGTGCGGACAATTCCGCCTGATTTTCCGCCTCTAGTCTGGCGCGTGTTTCTTGAATGGCTTGCGCTTCGGCGATGAATTCAGGGCTGTCATTGCTGACAAGGCGAATTTTGCTGGCGGTGGACATGTGAACTCCTTGCTAGGTAGGTGCCGCGATAATTTTGCACGCTCACAAGATAGCAATTCACCCTGCTAATGAAACTTGGAATAACTGCCGATATACCCATCAATTCGCGCGGCACGCTATGCGGCCTCCCCTGCTGTTGCTGTGCGAACAGACCACTTTTTTATAGGTTTTGCTA
>JAVHQJ010000328.1:0-1553 GCA_036171075.1 Sideroxydans sp.
GGCCAGCAAGCGGTCATCTCGACCCTGTTGGACGGGCGCTCGGCGGCGGCGATTTTTCCCACCGGGGCGGGCAAGTCGCTGTGCTACCAATTGCCAGCGCTGCTGCTGCCGCACCTGACGCTGGTGGTGTCGCCGCTGCTGGCGCTGATTCAGGACCAGCTCACCTACATGCAAGGCCTGGGCATTGCCGCGGCCAGCATCGACTCAACCCAAAGTCGCGAACAAACCCAGGCGGTGATGCAAGAGGCACGCGCGGGCAGGTTGAAGATTTTGATGATTTCGGTGGAGCGGCTCAACAACGAGCGCTTTCGCAACTTCATTGCCCAGGTGCCGATTTCACTGCTGGTGGTCGATGAGGCCCATTGCATCTCGGAGTGGGGGCATAACTTTCGCCCCGATTACCTGAAACTGCCGCTCTACCAGCAGCAACTGTCGATCCGGCAAACCCTGTTGCTGACCGCCACTGCAACACCGCCGGTGGTGGCCGACATGCAGGCCAAGTTTGCCATTCAGCCAGGCGACGTGGTGTGTACCGGTTTTTACCGTCCGAACCTGAATTTGACGGTACAGCCGGTCAGCGGCGCGTACAAATTGGCACGTTTGCTGGACTGGCTGGCCGAGCGGATCGGGCAGCCCACCATTGTCTATGTGACGCTGCAAAAAACTGCCGAGCAGGTAGCCGGGCACTTGGGTCGCCACGGCGTGCGGGCGCAGGCCTACCACGCCGGACTGGGCAACGATCTGCGCAGCGTGATTCAACAGCAGTTCATGGCCGGCCAGGTCAACTGCGTGGTGGCGACCATCGCCTTTGGCATGGGCATTGACAAATGCGATATCCGCAACGTGGTGCATTTTGATTTGCCCAAGTCGATCGAAGGCTATAGCCAGGAAATTGGTCGCGCCGGACGCGACGGCCAGCCGGCCAACTGTCTGGTGCTGGCCAACCAGGACAGCCTGCAGGTGCTGGAAAATTTTGTCTATGGCGACACGCCCGAGCCCGCTGGCATTCGCCAGGTGCTCAACACTTTGTTGGCCGTGCCACCCGGCCAGCCCTGGGAGCTGACGCTGACTGCGCTGTCAAACCAGAGCAATATCCGCGTGCTGCCGCTGAAAACCCTGCTGGTGCAACTGGAGCTGCGCGGCATCATTGCGTCAAGCTACTCTTATTTTGCCGAGTACCGGTTCAAACATCTGGTACAGCCGCAAGAAATATTGGCGCATTTCAGCGGCGAGCGACTGCAATTTTTACAGGCAGTGTTGCACGCGGCGCCCCAGGCCCGCACCTGGTGCACGCTCGACTTTGAGGCACTGCAGCGCAGCTATCCCAGTGACCACAGCCGCGTCGTCAAGGCGCTGGATTATTTGGCCGAAAAAGGCTGGATCGAGCTGGAGTCCAAGCAGCTGACCGAGGTCTATACGGTGCGGCAACCCAGCTTTGAAGTTGCGTCAGTCTGCCGCGACCTGTGCGATTATTTTCAAGGCAAGGAAAGCAGCGAGGTGGCGCGCATTCAGGCGGTGCTGGATTTGTTTGCCAGCAACACCTGCCTGAGTCA
>JAVHQJ010000329.1:0-1549 GCA_036171075.1 Sideroxydans sp.
CGCCCGCGCCGGATTTAGGGTCGGGAGGGCGGCGGATAAACACTATTCGTTGGGCCACAAATAATGATGCGCTTCTACGCTCCTTGGCAAACACTGGTCGCAGCATTGTTTCTTTATGCACTAATTTACGTGTTGCTTACAGTGTTTGCTGTCGTGTGTATCTGGCTTTCGTGGTCATACATCAGTGCAACACTTCTCTTCGGAGCATTTGCAGTTCTTGCATTTCTTGGCCCGCTCAGTTTAAGCTGGACACGTAACTCTTACAGGGTGCTAATTCCCATGCACCTATTACATCAAGCAGCAACCGTCCTAGTATATGCGGCACACTACATGCGCGCTGGTCTTTCTTCTTCAGATGGTTCACTAGCTCAAAGCTATGCTGATGCCATCTATTTCAGTTTGACGATGTGGACTACGCTCGGAACAAACGATTTTTTTGTACCGAAAGCTCTTCGTCTTTTGACCGCTCTTGAGGCACTAACGGCAGTTCTATTTCTGCCCGTCTTTGCCGCTGTTTTCTGGGAAATGTTGCAGGAAATGACTCCGCCGCCGGAGGAAGCCTTTTTGGATCGCTCGCGTGGGCAAGTTACGTCGCAAGTCAATGCCTCTAAATAATAGGGGACAGACCACGGTTTTTGCGCATAATTGATCGGGTAAAATCGTGGTCTGTCCCTTATTTACACGAAGAAAAGATGAGCCAGCAAGATCCTCCCGTTGCTCTCGGGTTTGGTCTGTTCAAAATGTGGGTCGGTGTCCTAAGCGAGCAGGATCACGAACTGATATCGCAGTTCTCGAACGAGCTTGGGTACTTCAGCCGAAAAGGTGACCTGTCTGCTTAGCAAACCGTGCTCTAACCCGGCGCTCAACCTCGCTCCCTTCGGTCGCTGGACGCTGCGCGATAAAGCCGCGCAGCGCCGGTTAGCTCTACGTTAGCGGTTACAACAACGGGGTTGCGTATGGCACAGGAGATATATGGTTTGATGATGGCTTTCTTGGACAAGGTTGTTCTAGCCACTTTAGTAGGGTTAATTACGAGTGGAATATTTCTTTTTGTCTTGGCAAGATTCCGTCCAATGATCGATATATCGCCAGTGATCGCACGGGGAGCGGATACGAACGATGGAAGAACCATTTATCGAATAAAGGTCATCAATCACACACGGTGCCCCATCGTCGATATCAAGGCACAGCTCCACATCTTCAAGAACCATCAGACTGCTACAGGTGAAATATGGAAATCCAAGGCAATTGCGTTAAGACGTTCTGATCCTATGGTAATAGACAAATACGATAGGGCCGATGTGGATGCCAACTACGCGTATAGATTCGTCACGTATGATGATTTGGAATCCATCTGGAACGATGACAATGTTCAGTTCTTGCGGTTCCGCATTTATGCCAAGCATTCCATTTCAGGATTTGGTGGTTTTTCTTATCATGATTACAGATTGAAGCGCAATTCAATCAAGCCTGGCGAGTTCTCGAAAGGAGATACCTTTGAAATCGCATAACCTTACTCCCTCTCATTTGCAGTGTATCCAAGAAACCC
>JAVHQJ010000330.1:0-1544 GCA_036171075.1 Sideroxydans sp.
CTTTAAACATCATCAACAGCGATGGCACAACCATTGGGTTCGCACCGCAAGTCCAGTGGAATACCGAGCCGCAAGCCGGTGGCGGTGACTCGTCATTGCTCGAATGGCGCGCCCGGCTCACGCTACTCGTTGGGCGCGACGCGGAACAAAAGCATTTGCTGGACTGGGCGAATGCGTCGCCCGCCCTGTCATTCAAGATTATTCAAGCGCCCGGGGGCGTGGGTAAAACCCGGCTTGCCGCCGAGGTCGCACAAACATTGTCTAAAACCAGAGGCTGGTCAGCCGGTTTTGTGAGTCTGGTTGATTTTCAGTGCGCACAGCGATTGCAGTGGAGCGGCAACTGGTTCATCGTCGTGGACTACCCGGAACATGCGCCAGAAAGATTGGCTGAGTTATTGCGTGCGGCAAAAGCGGGTTTGGCTAGGGATGGAAAGTACAAACTCAGGATCTTGCTGCTTTGCCGCAATCAACTGGGGTTAGACGCCAAGCTGAGCGATGCGAGTGTCAAAGGCTATCTAAGTGAAGCGCTACTGTTGGCCGACCTGCAAGCAACAGACAGTTATGAGTTGTTGAAACAAGCGTTAACCAGATTGAGCGATGGACTCGCTGAACCTCAAACAATAGACGAAACTGAATTCCATGCGTGGCAGCAGCAGTCGCCCTTGCATAAAACCGCGCTGTTCGTGCTGGCGCTGGCGCTTCATTTATCAACCTCGCCCAAAATCACAAACCGATTTTTGCATGGAGGAAAGTTGCTTTCTGCGCTGCTTGAGCATGAAGTTGCGCACTGGCACAAAGCGGAAGACGGCCATCATTTGGCGCGGGACACGCTCGGCGATGTGATCGCGATGGCCACGCTCTTCAACGGTTTGCCGACCGACGAAGTGAATGATGTACTTGCTGCCGGTTATGACTGGACTGACGATACGCGTAAACGGGTTCATGCTGCCCTGGCAGAAGTCTGGCCTGTGGAAGCGACCGATGTAACCATCTTTCCACCCATGGCACCCGACCTGTTAGCCGCTGTGTTCTTGTGGAACTGGCAACTGCCTGCGAGTAAGCGCGGTATAAAAAAAGACCAGGCCGTATTGGCAAAAATAGCTGCGAGGCGGGCGGCTGATGTGCCTGCTTTGTTGCAACGCTGGCATATGCAAGCCTACGACCAGACCATGCGTCTGACGCTTGGACGACCAGGCAATGCGGCTGCTTTGAGTAGTCTGCTTGCACAGGCAGCAGATAACGACAGTCACTTTGCTAATCAACTCAGGGATGGATTTGCATTATCTGACAAGTGGCCCGCCTTGGTTGTGCTCGCAGTTTCTATTAGCAGACCGTCCCCGATACTTTCCTCAGGTGAAGCATACGAACTGAATGCCTATGCCGGGCAACTTGATACACATGCGATAGCACTTTCGAATGCTGGTGATCGAACTGACGCACTGCAGGCGGGGCGTGGGTCGGTGAAGATACGCAGGCATCTGTCACAGGCCGACCGGGCGGCTTTCGAACCCTATCTGGCGACGAGTGTGAACAATCTGGCCAAT
>JAVHQJ010000331.1:0-1542 GCA_036171075.1 Sideroxydans sp.
ACGTTAGGCGAAGCGGCGGCGCCTTGACTGCTGCAAATTGGAGGCAATCATGAACATTCGGAAAATAGTCTTTCTTGCCAGCGTAGTTTTTATTGGTATTGGTAGCGGCATTGCCAATGCCGGATGCAATAGTTACACCGACAGCTTCGGCAATACTTCCGTGCGCTGTTCTGACGGGACAACAGGACAACTCCACACAGACCAATTCGGCAACACCACAGGCCGCATTGGAGATCAAAGGGTCAACACTTACCGAGATTCCTTCGGGAATACCACTGGGCGCGTTGGAGATAGTAGAGTCAACACCTATTCCGATCAGTTTGGAAACACAACTGGGCGAATTGGTGATTCTCGGGTTAACACATACCGCGACTCATTTGGCAACACCTCTGGCACAGTCGGAGGTAGCCGCACCAACTGCTACACCGATAGCTTTGGTAACACCAGTTGCCGATGAATTCGACTAACTTGGCGGACGAGAGAGACGCCTACCGGCAAGCCGGCAGGCACCTCACACCTCTCCGTTAGACAAAGGGGGATATTCATGTCGTCTGATAAGGACAAGGATAAATGTGAAGTCTGCGTGGATCAGATGGCAACAACGCTTCCATCTGGTGGCTTTGATGGAATCCACCAAAACTGTCCACGCTGTGGTGAATTTAAATTATCTGGAACCGCTAGTTCCATGATGCGGCGGGGCCTAGGCAGAGACCGTAGAGCATTGTTGTCTGGCTGGGTAAGGAATCAAAACCGACTAGGTTCAGTTCCCATGATTACGTCAGAAAACCTAAAAATGATTCTGGCTAGCCCTCTCCCTTCAGTTCTAGAACGATCAAATGCATTACTTGACGAAGCTGTAGTAGGCCTTAAAGGGCTCGGTGATATGTTTAATATCAATGAGCCGAGATTTTTTGCTGCAACCTACTCCTCGACATCAGACGACGTAAATTACTTACTTGGCATACTTCAAGATCAAGGTCTCGCTGAAGCGAGGACTATTGGAGGTGACTGCGAAATACTTCCAAGAGGCTATATCAGGCTCGATGAATTTAAGGGCATGCGCACAACTTCCGCAAACGGGTTTGTGGCAATGTCGTTTCATTCAGATTTTAACGAAACATACTCTAACGGATTCCAAGTCGGGATTATTGGCGCAGGTTATGACCCAATCCGGATGGATCAGGTCGAGCATATCAATCGAATAGACGATGAAATAATTAAGCAGATCAATTCATCTAAATTTGTCGTTGCCGACTTTACTGGCCATCGGAGCGGCGTTTACTTTGAGGCGGGATATGCCCTTGGGATTGGGATTCCAGTATTTTGGACGTGCAGGAAAAGCGACATGTCTGACCTGCATTTTGACATTAGGCAATTCAATTGTATTGATTGGCAAACGCCTGATGAATTAGCAAAACGTCTCCAGGTAAGACTAGAGGCCGTATTAGGGCGCGGCCCAAGGTCAGACAATGCCTAACAAACGCTTCGAGAGGAATAATAGGGTAGAGTAGAGAACAGGCTTTCACCTGCCCTCCCTCATCA
>JAVHQJ010000332.1:0-1540 GCA_036171075.1 Sideroxydans sp.
TCATACAGGTCATCCAGTTGACTAGGTGAATTTTGTTGATATGATTTGCACGCGGTCCATGCCGGGCTGTATGTCAAACAAGGAGAGCGGAATGATTAGTTTTGTAGTGCACGACGAAAACGATTCAGTTGGCGTGGTGGTAGTTGAGGGGGTCAAGGCCGGCGACATGCTGTCGGGCTGGATCATGGACCAGGACAAGGAAATCAAGTTCAAAGCGGCGAGCGACATTCCGATTGGTCACAAGCTGGCCATCAAGGCGATGAAAAAAGGCAGCGCCGTCATCAAATACGGTGTCAACATTGGCAAAGTGGTTGCCAATATCGCGGTGGGTGAACACACCCATATTCATAACCTCAGAACCAATCGCTGGTAACCGCGCGTTTGGCACCATTGCATAGAAAAAAGGACCAATTATGATGAATCTAAAGAAGACCACTTTTTGGGGTTATCGTCGCGAGAATGGTCGCGTCGGCGTTCGCAACCACGTTGTGATTTTGCCGCTGGACGATCTCTCCAACGCCGCTGCGCAAGCAGTCGCCAACAACATCAAAGGCACCATGGCCTTGCCGCACCCCTACGGGCGGCTACAGTTTGGGGCCGACCTTGAGCTGTTTTTCCGCACGCTGATTGGCACCGGCTCCAATCCAAATGTCGCCGCAGTGGTGGTCATTGGCATTGAAGGTGAGTGGACCCAGCGCATTGTTGACGGCATAGCTAAAACAGGGAAACCCGTCACGGGTTTTGGCATCGAGCAGCACGGCGACCACAATACGATCATGCGGGCCTCGAAGGCGGCCAAGGAGTACGTCCAATGGGCGACCGAACTGCGCCGCGTGGAGTGCCCCCTGAAGGATCTGTGGGTCTCCACCAAGTGCGGCGAATCCGACACGACTTCCGGCCTGGCCTCGTGCCCGACCGCAGGCAACGTCTTTGACAAACTCTATCCGCACCAGACCACGCTCGTATTTGGCGAGACCACCGAGATCACCGGTGGCGAAGACCTGGTCGCCGCACGCTGTCGCACCCCGGAGGTGAGCAAGCAATTCATGGCCATGTTTGATCGCTACCAGGAATTGGTTGAGCGGCACAAGACCAGCGACCTGATGGACTCGCAACCAACCAAAGGCAACATTCTGGGCGGCCTCACGACGATCGAGGAAAAAGCGCTCGGGAACATCCAGAAAATTGGCAAGAAGTGCCTGGTTGACGGGGTGCTCGACAAAGCCGAGACACCAACCGGCCCGGGCTTGTGGTTTATGGACTCATCCTCGGCGGCGGCTGAAATGATCACACTGGTGGCGGCGGCAGGCTTTGTGGTGCATATGTTCCCCACCGGACAGGGCAACATCATTGGCAACCCGATCGTTCCGGTGATCAAGCTCTCGGCCAACCCGCGCACGGTGCGCACCATGTCCGAGCACATTGACGTGGACGTGTCTGGCATACTGCGACGCGAATTGACCCTGGACCAAGCGGGCGACGCGCTTCTGGAGTACCTGTTCCGCACCGTTAACGGCCGACTTACTTCTGCCGAAGCGCT
>JAVHQJ010000333.1:0-27582 GCA_036171075.1 Sideroxydans sp.
CTCGGTGCGCGCGAGGATTGAAACCAGATCGTGATCACGTCAGCACAGCAAGCGCGCATGTAGCGCGCGCACCTCGGTGCGCGCGAGGATTGAAACGGGTATGCGCCGTTTGATTATGCAGAAGAAAATTAGTAGCGCGCACACCGAGGTGCTGATAGTTGCGCCTTGGGGGGATGATGGTTAAAAAAGAACGGAAAGCGATACGCCTATAGCGGATACGTTTTTAGCGATTGGATGACTTGTCAATGTGCTGACAGAGGCGGGCCGAATTTTAGTGAGTGCGACTACTCCGCGTGAATGATTGGCGATTCGATAAATTGGAGTTCTTTCCAGTCGTAATCATCAAAGCCAATAACTGACGGGTTACCTTTACGGGTGGGGTTGTGCCCTTTGGCAAAAAATCCGCCTTTTACGCCGTATTCGGGGTCTGCAAAACTGCTGATTATTTGCTCGACGTGGATTGAGATTTTAGGGGTGGTTTGTGAGGTGTAGGTTTTGCCTACTTCGGGAGTTTTAAGGGTTTGCATGGGTTGTCCTCTTCGTGGTCTTAAAAATGCGTCAACAAGGTCTGACAGGCTATCGCTAGGGTAACAAAACTGCCACGGTGGCGGTATTTTTGTATGTGTGCGGCGGTAAGGTTTTATTTGATGAGCCTAAAATTAAACAGGCGCGCTTTTTCTCGGTGAGGTAATCCACCATGCCATTCATCACGGCAAAGTTGGCGGCGTAATAAATGAAGCGCCCCCTCTTGCCAGCGACCCATCAATCCCGCGTGGCTTATTGACTTAAAGTGAACGATTATTAAAAAGCCATTACAACCCAAAAAATCGGCGCTAGCCAATCCGCCCTGCGCGCCACGCCAACCGCCATTCCCCTGCCCTAACGGTTAGAATGCGCGCCTCTTTTCAAGGACTTCACTTCATGGCGATTCAATGGTTTCCTGGGCATATGACATCGGCGCGCAAAAAGGCGGCGGAGACGATGGCGCGCATTGATGTGGTGATTGAGGTGTTGGATGCGCGCGTGCCCGAGGCGGGGAGCAATCCGCTGATTCGTGAATTGCGTGAGCATCGCCAGCGCCCGTGCTTAAAAGTATTGAATAAGACGGATTTAGCCGACCCTGTGGTGACGCAGGCGTGGCTAGATTATTTCAACGCACAAGAGGGAGTGCATGCGGTGGCGCTGTCGTGCAAAAAAGCGGGCGATGCCGTGAAGATTCCAAAGTTGTGTTTGCCACTTGCGCCGCAACGCGGGACGACGCTCAAGCCCCTGCGCATCATGATTATGGGCATCCCTAACGTGGGCAAATCAACGTTGATGAATACCTTGCTTAAACGTCGCGTGGCGGCGGTGGGCGATGAGCCTGCCATCACTAAAAACCAGCAGAGTTTCAATCTGGATGACCACACCATGCTGATTGATACGCCCGGTTTGATGTGGCCAAAAATTGCGCACGAGAGTGACGGCATGATGCTGGCAGCCAGCCACAGCATTGGACGCAACGCGATTATTGATGATGAGGTGGCGGCCTTTTTAGGCGATATTGTGTTGGCTCGCTATCCAGAATTGGTGCAAGCGCGTTACAAAGTGAACCCAGAAGGCATGGATGGTGTGGGCTTGATTGAGGCCATCGCGCAGCTACGCGGCTTGCGTATTCGCGGCAAAGAATTTGATTTTGAAAAAGCCGCAATGACGCTGCTGCAAGACTTTCGCACAGGGGTGTTGGGGCGCATCAGTTTGGAATCCCCTGACACGCGCAAGGCGATGCTGTTACAAGTCAACGTTCCTTCTTATAATCCCGCGCATTCTCGTTCCTAATTTTTTCGCATGATTTTATTTCGCACTACGTTGCTGGTTGCCAGCCTCTCACTCACTGGGTGTAGCACCCTTCATTTGAGTGCCTACACACAAGATAAAGATCCGCTAGAACCTATCAATCGCAATATCTACGTGTTGAATGACACGTTGGATCGCGCGCTCATTAAACCTGTAGCGCAAGGCTATGGCTGGGCAATGCCCGCCCCTGCAAAAATACTGGTGAATAATTTTTTCTCCAACTTGGATGATGTCACGGTCACAGCTAACGATTTGCTTCAGCTTAAATTTTTTCAGGCAGCAAGTGACGGCAGTCGTGTGTTGTTCAACACTACGTTTGGAATAGGCGGCTTGTTGAATGTGACCACGCGCTTGGAAAAGCACAACGAAGATTTTGGTCAAACATTGGGCTATTGGGGCGTGCCGAGTGGTGCGTATTTAATGCTGCCATTGTGGGGGCCTAGCAGTGTGCGTGACGGCGTAGGGCTGTATGGTGACTCACTAGTGAGTGTGATTGGCAATACGCAACATGTACCCACGCGTAACAGTGCATGGGCGCTAGACAAACTGAATGCGCGCGCTAACTTATTGCAACAAGAAGCGGTGATGCAAGATGCCACTATCGACCGCTACAGTTTCTTACGCGATGCCTATTTGATGCGCCGCCAAAGCTTGGTGTATGACGGTGATCCTCCCCGTGTTAGATATGAAGAAGATGACGATGCGCCTTAAGGAAGGTCTGATTAAGTCCGTTCGTGGTGAGTGTTTCCCGTTCGCTCCCTCGATACACCGCGCAAGCGCGGCACTCGGGACGAACGGGAAACGCCTCGCAGAGGTTCTTGCACCCCTTGTGGGTGTATCGAACCATGGCTTTCGGACTTAATCAGACCTTCCTTAATTCTTTTGGCGTAAAAAAACGGCGGGAGAACCCGCCGTTTTTTTACGCTTGCATTTATCGTGCGTTACGCAAAGCTTCGATACGTTCTTCCAACGGAGGATGCGTCATAAATAATTTAGACATACCTCCACCACCCGAGATAGCTTGGGCTGCCATATTTTTTGGTAATGCCGCTGCTTCGTGATTACCTTTCAAACGCTCTAACGCGGCAATCATTTTTTCGCGTCCTGCTAAATTTGCCGCACCTGCATCTGCACGGAATTCACGTTGCCGCGAAAACCACATCACGATAATGCTAGCCAAAATACCCAACACCACTTGCGCAATCATCTCTGCCACAAAAGCGCCAATGCCGGGGCCATTGCGACCATCATTCTTGAGCAATACACGGTCCACCAAAATGCCAAATAGTTTGGCAAAGAACACCACGAAGGTATTCACCACGCCTTGAATTAAAGCGAGCGTAACCATGTCGCCATTCGCAACGTGACTCACTTCGTGTGCCAGTACGGCCTCCGCTTCATCACGACTCATGGCATGGAGTAAGCCTGTGCTCACTGCAACCAACGCGTTATTTTTATTCCATCCTGTGGCAAAAGCATTCACATCAGGCGCATCGTAAATGGCCACTTCGGGCATGCCTATACCTGCTTGTTGCGCTAGGCGGCGTACGGTGTCCACCAGCCAGCGTTCGGTGGGGTCTTGCGGTGTTTCAATAACTTGCGCGCCGACTGATTTTTTCGCCATCCATTTCGACATAAACAGCGAAACAATCGAACCCGCAAAACCAATCACGGCAGACATCACCATAAGTGAGCCAAAATTGATTGCGCCACTTTCGTCCAGTACCCGATCCACACCCAACAAACGCAGGGTGATGCTGATGACCGCGAGAACCGCGATGTTGGTCAGTAGGAATAGAAAAATACGTTTCATGCCACTTTCTCCTTGGTTAATTCTGCGTGCGCTACATGGGGCGAGGAATTTTAATTTCAAGTACCCGCCTCGGAACACGCAAAGCGGCGTAAGTTCAATTTATGCCTAGCGACCTGATTCGCGTTCTGGGGATGAGCTAATTTTGTGGATGCTTAAATCGGCACCATCAAATTCTTGTTCCGCGTCGAGGCGGATACCCAGCAATTTTTTAATCGCGCCGTAGACGATAAAGCCGCCCGCCAATGCAATGGAGATACCCAGCAAAGTGCCAATGAGTTGCGACATAAAACTCACACCGCCCACACCGCCCAGCGCTTTTGCCCCAAAGATGCCAGCGGCAATGCCGCCCCATGCACCACACAAACCATGTAGCGGCCACACTCCCAACACGTCGTCAATCTTCCAACGATTTTGCGTCAGCGTGAACATGAAGACGAACAGCGCGCCTGCCACACCGCCCACGATGAGTGCACCTACGGGATGCATCAGGTCAGAGCCTGCGCACACAGCAACAAGGCCTGCCAAAGGGCCGTTGTGCACGAAGCCCGGGTCGTTCTTGCCCAGCCACAAGGCAACGAGCGTGCCGCCTACCATCGCCATCAGCGAATTCACGGCAACCAGTCCGCTGATGCCGCCAATATTTTGTGCCGACATCACGTTAAAACCAAACCAACCGACGGTGAGAATCCACGCACCCAATGCCAAGAAAGGAATGCTGGAAGGCGGATGCGCAGAGATACGTCCGTCTTTGTTGTAGCGCCCAGTGCGTGCGCCCAGCAGCAGCACTGCTGCCAACGCTATCCAGCCCCCAACGGCATGCACAACTACCGAGCCTGCAAAATCATGAAAGCCTGCGCCAAACGTATTCTTTAAGCCTTCCTGAATACCGAAATGATTATTCCACGCGATGCCCTCAAAGAAGGGATACACAAAACCCACCAGCAAAAAAGTGGCGGCAAGCTGCGGATTAAATTTGGCGCGCTCGGCAATGCCGCCTGACACGATGGCAGGAATGGCCGCCGCAAAAGTCATCAAGAAGAAAAACTTAACGAGGTCGTAGCCATTTTTTTGCGCGAGTTGCTCTGCGCCCACAAAAAAATTCATCCCGTAAGCGATGCTGTAGCCAATGAAAAAATACGCCAAGGTGGAGACCGCTAAATCGCTGATGATTTTAACCAGCGCATTCACTTGGTTCTTTTTGCGTACCGTACCCAACTCAAGAAAGGCGAACCCTGCATGCATAGCCAACACCATAATGCCGCCCAGCAGCACAAACAACACATCACTACTTGTTCTTAACTCATCCATATTCGTCTCCTTTACTGCTAATTTTGCTTAATGCCACTCGTGTAAATACTTATCCAGCCATAACAAGCCGAGCATCGTTTTACTGTCGTTTATTTTGCCTAGGCGAATCCAATCAAGCGCATCCGCCAGCGGCAATTCAAATACCTCTAAAAATTCGCCTTCGTCCAGTTGTCGCCCGTGCTGGGTTAAGCCGCGCGCCAAGTAGTATTCCATGCGCTCATCGGCATAGCCTATACAGGGCCAAGCGCGCGTGAGATGCACCCACTCCCTCGCCACATAACCCGTTTCTTCCAATAATTCTCGCTGCGCTGTCACGAGTGTATCTTCACCGTGATCAATTTTACCTGCGGGTAGCTCAATGAATTCGCAGCGGGGTGGATAACGATACTGACGCTCCATCACCAAATTGCCATTGTCGAGTAGCGCCAAAATTGCTACTGCACCCGGATGGCTGATGTACTCACGCGTACTGGTCGAGCCGTCAGGCAATTGCACACTGTCTTTACGCACTTGAATGAAGTTTCCTTCATACATGAGTGCGCTATCAATTTGCTTTTCGGTTAAATCCATATCGCGTTCCTACAAATCAATACTCCCGCCGTGGCGGGAGTATTGTTGGCTGACTACCTTACAGGCTCAAGGCAGTAATAAAGATTGTTGCACTGCAATAGTACACACATTCATCAATGCGCCCGGCAAAATACCTAACACCAATACGGACAGTCCGTTAATGGAAATAAGTAATGTACTGTCAGGTTGAATGTAAATTTTTTCGTGGCTTTCGGGTGCATCGAAATACATCAGCTTAATAATGCGTAAGTAGTAGAACGCACCAATCAGCGAAAACAGCACCGCCATAATGACCAATTGAATATGACCCGCTTGCACAGCAGCACTTAACACGGAGAATTTAGCAAAGAATCCAATGGTGCCAGGAATACCCGCCATGGACAGCATCAACAACATCATCATTAGGGCAAGCCAGGGGCTGCGCTGATTGAGTCCTTTGAAGTCACTCAAATTGTCGGCTTCAAACCCCTCGCGTGATAACAACATAATCATGGCGAAGCCGCCCAAGCTCATCAGCACATAGGCCACAGCGTAGAACATGGCTGAACCATAGCCTTCCAACGAGCCACTCAAAATACCCACCAACATGAAGCCCATGTGAGCGATGGTAGAGTAAGCAAACATGCGTTTGATATTGGTTTGTGCGATGGCAGTAATGTTGCCGACTGCCATCGACAACACGGCTAGCACCATCAACATACCCGCCCAATGCACCATCATCGGTTGCATCGCTTCCACCAAAATGCGCATGAAAAATGCAAAGGCAGCCAGCTTAGGGGCAGTACCAATGAACATGCTCATCGCCGTGGGCGCGCCGTGATACACGTCTGGCACCCACATATGGAACGGCACTGCGCCTAACTTAAACGCCAGTCCAGCCACCAAAAATGCCAAACCGAATACCAGCAAATTAACATTGGCAGAGCCACTCGCGATACTGCTGGAAATGCTGTGAATGTCAAGTGAACCTGTTGCACCGTAAATCATTGACATACCGTACAGGAGGAAGCCCGAGGCCATCGCCCCCAAGATGAAGTACTTCATGGCTGATTCAGTGGCAACAGCAGAGTCGCGTTGCAAAGCAACCATGGAGTACAGACTCAAAGACAGAATTTCAAGCCCGATGTACAAGGTCACAAAACTGCTCGCGGAAATCATCACCATCATGCCTAACGTGGCGAACAACACCAACGCTAAAAACTCGCCTGTGAATAGCCCGCGCGCTATCAAATAGCTACGCGAATACACTAGCATCATAGACACTGATAAATAGGTGAGCAGCTTGAGTACGTCCGACATTAAGTCGTCCACAAACATGTTATTGAACAGGTGGATAGCGCCCATGCTGTGGGTGGCAACCGTAATCAACGAGCAGCCTAGCAGCGAGAGTTGCGCCAACAGGTAAGTGAGGGTGCGTGTGTGCTTGGGTAGCAACACATCCACCACCAACACAAGGCTGACCATGATGAGTAAAAATATCTCGGCATAAGCAGGAAATAAGGTAGACAGGTAGTTCATGGTTTCCTCTTAAAGCTTAAATTTTTGAGGTGTTCAAATGCACCAACAAATCATTAACTGATGCGTGCATGATTTCGCCCAAGGGCAAGGGATACAACCCCATTAGCAATACAGCAATGGCCAACACCGCCATCACTATAAATTCACGTGAGCTTAAATCGTGCATGTGTTTTACATGGTCGTTTGCCACTGCGCCGAATACCACACGCTTGTACATCCACAAGGTGTAAGCCGCGCCGAATACCAAGGTACTGGCAGCCGCAAAGCCGTACCAGAAGTTCACTTTAACTGCGCCCATGATGACCAAGAACTCGCCCACAAAACCACTGGTACCGGGTAAGCCGCTATTGCCCATAGCAAACAACATGAAAAAGGCGGCGAATACAGGCATGGTATTCACGACACCACCGTAATCCACAATTTGCCGAGAATGCACACGGTCATACATCACGCCAATACACAGGAACAGCGCGCCTGCCACAAAGCCGTGTGAAATCATTTGTAGCAAAGCACCTTCCATACCGTAAGTATTGAAGATGAAGAAGCCGAGGGTGACGAAACCCATGTGAGAAATGGAGGAATACGCCACCAGTTTTTTCATGTCTGATTGAGTCAGCGCCACCAATCCGATATACACCACGGCAATCAGCGACAGCGCAATCATCACGCCCGACAGGGCATGGCTGGCATCAGGTGCAATGGGCATGGCGAAGCGGATGAAACCATACGCGCCCACCTTCAACATAATGGCTGCCAGTATTACCGAGCCGCCAGTAGGCGCTTCCACGTGAGCGTCGGGCAACCAAGTGTGCACAGGAAACATCGGCACTTTGACGGCGAAAGCAAAGAAGAAAGCGATAAAGATAAGAATCTGTGCATTCAAGGGGATGTGTAACTGATGGTAGTCCAAGATTGAAAAGCTGCCGCCAGAATGCAGGTACAAATACAAAAACGCGACCAACATCAATAACGAGCCCATCAAGGTGTACAGGAAAAATTTAAGCGCTGCATACACGCGATTAGGCCCACCCCATACGCCGATGATAATGAACATCGGAATCAGCATGGTTTCCCAGAACACGTAAAACAACATGGCATCCAAGGCGGCGAACACGCCGTTAATTAAACCCGACATGATTAGGAACGCCGCCATGTATTGCGCCACGCGCTTTTCAATCACCACCCAACCCGCTACCACCACAATGAGGGTGAAAAAGCTGTTAAGCAGAATGAACAACATTGAAATGCCATCAATACCCAAGTTGTAATGGATGTTGAAATGGGCAATCCAATCTTTCATCTCGACGAACTGCATGGCGCTCGTCATACGGTCAAATCCCGTGTACAGCGGCAGCGTCACTAAAAATCCCAATGCGGCGCCTACTAAAGCGATGAGGCGAGCCAACGGCGCATTGCGGTCATTCCCCGTTGCCAACACCAACAGTCCAAAAATGATAGGGAGCCAAATGGCCGCGCTTAACAGGGGGTATCCTAAAATCATGCTTATTCCTTCAATGTTTCTCTAGGTCTGACTGATTAGAATAATGTGCGAACGGTGAGTAGAAGCGATACGCCCACAATCATCCAGAATGCGTAGTGATAGACGTAGCCCGTTTGGAATCCGCGCAGCACGCCAGAGAACCAACCTACCATCTTGGCGGAGCCGTTCACGACCAGTCCATCAATCAGCTTCACGTCACCAAATTTCCACAGCAAGCGACTTGCCCCGCGCGCGCCGCCCGCGAAGAACCAATCGTTGAAACGGTCAAAGTAGTATTTTTGCTCAAGCAAGGTGTACAGCGGCGCGGCTTTCTTTTGAATCAGGGCGGGAATATCAGGGCGCTTCATGTAGAAGAACCATGCCGTACCCACGCCAGCAACCGCCAACAAGAAAGGCAAGCTCATCATGCCGTGTAGCGCCATAGCAAATGCACCGTGAAATTCTTCGTGCAGCTCATGCATGACGTGATGATGTTCTGCAATATAAATCGCATCACCGAAGTAGTTACCGAACAGCAGAGGTTCAATCGCAATATAGCCAATCAAAACCGAAGGGATAGCTAACATAATGAGCGGCAAGGTAACCACCCACGGTGTTTCGTGCGGTTTGCCTGCGTGATGTCCATGATCATCGTGCGCCCCATGATGCTCGTCGTGCGGCACTTGGTCGTAACGCTCCTTGCCATGAAAGACCAGGAAATACAAACGGAAGGAATAGAAAGCGGTGACGAATACGCCTGCCACAACGGCGAAATAAGCAAAACCTGAACCTGGCAGATGCGAATACTCCACTGCCTCGATGATGCTGTCCTTGGAATAAAAGCCTGAAAAGAATGGCATGCCAATCAACGCTAACGAGCCAATCAGCGAGGTAATCCACGTAATCTTCATATATTTACGCAGACCGCCCATGTAGCGAATGTCTTGATTGTGGTGCATCGCAATAATCACACTACCCGCCGCCAAGAACAGCAGCGCTTTGAAGAAGGCGTGCGTCATCAAGTGAAATATGGCTACCGAATAAGCCGATGCGCCTAGTGCCACGGTCATATAACCCAGCTGCGACAAGGTGGAGTACGCAACAACGCGCTTGATGTCATTTTGGATAATGCCAAGAAAACCCATGAACAAAGCGGTAATCGCGCCAATAATCATCACGAATGAAAGTGCCGTTTCTGACATCTCATACAGCGGCGACATACGCGACACCATGAAGATACCTGCGGTTACCATCGTCGCCGCGTGGATCAAAGCGGAGATGGGGGTTGGGCCTTCCATAGAATCGGGCAACCATACGTGCAGTGGAAATTGTGCGCTCTTACCCATCGCACCGATAAACAGCAAAATACAAATAGCCGTGATTAAGTTCCACGACACGCCTGGAATGGGAGCCATGTCATTCGCAAAGTTGTGTGCGTTGGCAAACACGGTTTGATAGTCCAATGTTCCAAATACCATCAACACTAATGCGATGCCTAGCAGAAAACCAAAGTCGCCGACACGGTTCACCAAGAAGGCTTTGAGGTTGGCATAAATTGCCGTGGGTTTGGTGTACCAGAAACCGATCAGCAGATAAGAAACAAGACCCACGGCTTCCCAACCAAAGAACAGTTGCATGAAGTTATTCGCCATCACCAGCATCAGCATAGAGAAGGTGAACAAAGAGATGTAGCTGAAGAAGCGCTGATAGCCAGGGTCTTCTTGCATATAACCGATAGTGTAGATATGCACCATGAGCGACACAAAAGTCACCACGAGCATCATCGTGACAGTGAGTTTGTCGATTAAGAAACCAATCCCAAAAGTAGCAGTTTCAGACGTCAGCCACGTGTAAATCGGGCCATTGAAGATATTGCCTGCGGCCACATCTTGAAAAATGAGCACCGACGCTGCAAATGCGACCGCAACCAACGCAATCGTGATGCGATGCGACCAGTTACGCCCCAGCCACTTGCCGAATAAACCGGCAGCAATCGCACCTAGTAAGGGCGCAAGCGGAACTACGAGATACAGGCTTTTCATGTCCATGTGAATTAACCTTTGAGTGTGCCTAAATCATCCACGTTAATGGTGCGCAAATTGCGGAACAGCACCACGAGAATGGCCAAGCCAATCGCAGCTTCAGCAGCAGCCACGGTCAGAATAAAAAATACAAAAATTTGCCCAGAGGGGTCGTTGAGGTAATGCGAGAACGCAACAAAATTGGTATTCACTGCCAACAACATCAACTCAATGGCCATTAACAAAACAATCAGATTTTTGCGATTCAGAAAAATACCTACGACGCTGATGGCGAAGAGCACTGCGCCAAGTACTAAAAAATGTGAAAGGCTGACGTTCAACATGAGACTCCCCTATTAGTTCGCGTTACGGCGATCGCTTATTCGACGATCGGTTTCTTGTTGTTTCATCACAGCGGGTGTGGTCACCAAGCGCACACGATCTGCTCGTTTCACATTCACCTGCTTGCTAATGTCTTGCGCTTTTACATCGCGACGACGGCGGAAGGTGAGCGCAATGGCTGCGACCATCGCCACTAACAACAACACAGCCGCTAATTCAAATGGATACACATAGTCGGTGTAAATCAAGCGCCCCAATTCTTTGGTGTTGCTGTAGTCCGCCGCGTGCTTAATCGCAGTCATGCCATTGGTGTTGCTGTAATCGCCGAGCACCCAAACCATTTGCACCACAATTAAAGCAGCCAGCAACGCCCCAACAGGCAACCATTGCCAGAAACCTTTGCGTAGCTGCTCCAGATTGATGTCGAGCATCATCACCACAAACAAGAACAAGACCATGACCGCGCCGACATAAACCAACACCAGTGTAATAGCGAGAAACTCGGCTTCCAACAATAGCCAAATACCCGCGCTACTCACAAATGCGAGCACGAGGAAGAGCACTGCATGCAATGGGTTACGCGCGGTGATGACGCGTAGTGCTGCGAATACGGTGACCGCAGCAAATAGGTAGAACAAGATGGTTTCAAAACTCATGGCAGTCCTCTATTTAGCGATATTTCGCATCCGACGCGCGGTCTCGGGCGATTTGCGCTTCATGCTTATCGCCTACTGCCAGCAACATTTCTTTGGTGTAATACAAATCACCACGCTTTTCGCCGTGATACTCAAATACGCGTGTTTCAACAATCGCATCCACGGGGCAAGACTCTTCGCAGAATCCACAGAAAATACATTTAGTGAGATCAATGTCGTATTGCGTGGTGCGACGTGAACCATCTGCACGTTCAGCTACTTCAATTTTTATGGCCAGTGCGGGGCACACGGCCTCGCATAACTTGCACCCAATGCAACGCTCTTCACCATTGGGATAACGGCGTTGCGCATGCAGGCCGCGAAAGCGAAAACTTTGCGGCGTTTTTTCTTCGGGATACTCGACTGTAATGTGGCGTGCAAAAAAGTATTTGCCAGTTACCGACATGCCCTTAAGCAATTCGAGTAGCAAAAATGGCTTAAAAAATTTAATGAGTGTGTTCATGGTTTATCCCTAAATATCCGATGCTTGACCACTTACCACAGCCAATACGGTGTCTGCATCCATGCTGCCACCACCACTACCCAAATTAAGGTAAGGGGAATAAACACTTTCCAGCCCAAGCGCATCAATTGGTCGTAACGATAGCGAGGGAAGGTCGCGCGAAACCACAGGAAGATGAAGAGCATGACGGACATTTTGCCAATCATCCAAATGAGTCCAGGAATTTGATTCAGCGGCGCAATATCAAATGGAGGTAACCAACCACCCAAAAACATGACCGAGGTCAGCGCGGCAATCAAAATCATGTTGGCGTATTCAGCCAAGAAGAAAATAGCAAAGCCCATGCCCGAGTATTCCGTGTGGAAGCCAGCGACGATGGCGGACTCATCTTCTGCCAAGTCAAAGGGGGCGCGATTGGTTTCAGCCACGCCTGCCAAGAAATACACAATGAACATGGGGAACAGTGGAATCCAATACCAGCCCAGCATGCCGCTACCATGCGACTGACCGCGCACGATGTCGCCAAAATTCATACTCTGTGCGGCAAGTAACACGCACACCAAAGCAAAGCCCATTGCTAATTCATAGGACACGATTTGCGCGGCAGATCGCAAAGCACCGAGAAAAGCGTATTTGGAATTGGATGCCCAGCCCGCAATGATGATGCCGTAGACCCCCAATGATGTCATGGCAAGTAGGTACAACATGCCCGCATTCACATTCGCCAACGCCATACCGTCATCGAAGGGGATGACCGCCCATGCGGCTAACGCAGGGGTTAATGCCAATATGGGTGCAGCAACAAATAAGAATTTATTCGAGCCATTGGGAATGATGAATTCTTTGGTCAACAACTTGAGACCGTCCGCCACCGGTTGCAACAAGCCCCAGTAACCCACGCGATTCGGACCGGGACGGATTTGCATGAAACCCAACACTTTGCGTTCCATCAAGGTGAGGTAAGCGACGGTGCCCATGATGGGTAAGACGATGGCCATGATTTTGATAGCTGTCCACACAGGCATCCATGCGGCGCCCAGTAGGTCTTGCCCTAATAGTTGTAACGTTTGTAGCAGCTCCATCATGCACGCTCCACTGTGATCTCACCGAACATCGCACCAAGCGCTGCGGTTGCTGGGTGACCTGCTGCCACACGCACCACGCCTTTAGGCAATTTGTCATCTGCATGACATGCCAACTTTACGCTACCCGAACCTTGCATCACTTTTACGTTCATGCCGGATTTAACGCCGATATTGTTCAACTCTTCGCTGTGCATCCAGACCTGCGGTGTGGCTGCATCAGCGGTGGCTTGCAAGGGCGCTGATCGACGCACGATGGCATCCGTTGCGTAAATAGGCACCTCACTCACGCGCTGCATACCTGATGCTGCGGACGTTGCTTGAACTGCGACACCCGCAAGCGTGTTATTCAACTTGGAGGCGACATCACCCCCCTTGAGCACTTCATCGCGCACGGCTTCTGACGTATCAAACCCAAACCCATCAACCTTGAGCAGATTGCCTAAAACACGTAATACTTTCCACGCAGGACGCGCTTCGCCCAAAGGCTTCACCGCACCTTTGAAACTCTGCACGCGACCTTCGGTGCTCACAAACGTACCCGATGTTTCTGTGAAGGGGGCGATCGGCAACAACACATCGGCATAGTCCAATGCTTTATGTTTATAGGCGGTAAGTGCAATTACCGTGTCTGCACCCTGCATCGCAGCGAGCGCTTGTTGTGGGTTAGCGCAATCTAATTCGGGTTCAACATTAAGCAACACATAGGCCTTGCGTGGATTGCTCAACATACTGCTTGCATTGAGACCAGCCGCGCTTGGTTTAGCTTGCGCAAGATAGCCACCTACACTGTTTGCAGCCTCGCCCAAAAATCCCAGCTTTCCTTTAGTCGCACTGGCTATTTGTTGAGCCAGCGTTTGTAGTTGCGCCGCTTGCGGATGTTGCTGCGCAAAATTACCCAGCATCACGGCAACCCGCTCACCACTCACTAAACTGCCTGCCATGCCTTCGGTTTGCTTGGCTGCCACGGCTTGCGCCAATTGTGCCAAGGTACTCACCAAGGCATTCGGTGCCACCACTGTTTTGTGTGCTACTGGCATCAGCAAATCATCATCCACGGAATGAATCACGCTTACTTGCAGCCCTTTTTTAACGGCTTGCCGAATACGTGCAGCCAATAAAGGATGATCTTTGCGTAAGAAACTACCCACAATCAGCAAACGGTCTGCGCGACTAAAATCAGCAACCGACATGCCTAGCCAAGGCGCACCTTGTTGCTTGCCGTCCGCACTAAAGTCAGCTTGGCGCAGACGAAAATCTACGTTATCGCTGCCCATGCCACGCACGAGTTTTTGTAACAGATACATTTCTTCCAGTGTCGAGCCCCCAGTGGTCAACGCACCAATCTGTTCTGCACCCGCGCCATTGGCGATGTGACGCATTGCATTTGCCGCGTATTCCAAAGCCACTTGCCATTCCACTTCTAACCACTTGCCATCTTGCTTAATCATTGGCTTGGTTAAACGATCTGGCGTGTTCAAACCCGCATAGGCGAAACGATCTTTATCAGATAACCAGCATTCATTGATGGCTTCATTTTCAATAGGCAGGACGCGCAAAACTTGATTATTTTTAGTGTGCACAGCCAAACTTGAACCGAGACTGTCATGCGCACTCACTGAACGACGCCGTGATAATTCCCACGAACGCGCTTTGTAACGGAAGGGTTTGCTGGTGAGCGCGCCTACGGGGCACAGATCAATCATGTTGCCGGACAGTTCAGAATCCACCGTGCTCGAAACGAATGAAATAATTTCGGCATGTTCACCTCGGAACGCTTGCCCCAGTTCCATTTGCCCGCCCACTTCCTGACCAAAACGCACGCAACGCGTGCAATTGATGCAACGACTCATTTCTTCTGCCGATACTAATGGACCAATGTCCTTACCCAACACCACGCGCTTTTCTTCGTGATAGCGCGAGTGACCTGCGCCATAACCTACCGACATATCCTGCAAGGTGCACTCGCCACCTTGGTCGCAGATAGGGCAATCCAACGGGTGATTCACAAGCAGAAATTCCATCACCCCTTTTTGCGCTTTAACGGCTTGGTCAGAATGCGTGAAAATTTTCATGCCTTCCGTCACCGGGGTAGCGCAGGCAGGTAAAGGCTTGGGCGCTTTTTCTACTTGCACCAAACACATGCGGCAGTTGGCCGCAATGGAAAGCTTTTTGTGATAACAGAAATGGGGAATCGCGATGCCCGCTTTATGCGCAGCTTCGATTACGGTCGAGCCGTTATCCGTTTCGATTTGCTTGCCGTCAATTTCGATATTAATCATTGCTCACCCGTCCGTCAGCCTTATACCAAGCAGCGTTTATGCTCGATGTGATATTCGAATTCTTTGCGGTAATGCTTCAACATACCTTGTACTGGCCATGCCGCCGCGTCGCCCAATGCGCAGATGGTGCGCCCTGCAATGTTTTCGCATAAATCCAAGAGTAAATCCAAATCTTCTGGCTTACCTGCGCCTGTTTCGATGCGATGCACGATGCGATACAACCAACCCGTACCTTCACGGCACGGTGTGCATTGACCACATGATTCCTCGTGATAAAAATAGGACAAACGCTCAAGCGCGCGCACCATGCAGGTGGTGTCATCCATCACGATGACTGCACCCGACCCTAAATACGACCCTGCTTTTTGCAAGGAGTCGTAATCCATGTTCACGTCCATCATAATTTCGCCAGGCAATACCGGCATGGAAGATCCACCAGGAATCACCGCCTTGAGCTTATGTCCATGCCGCACACCGCCCGCCATCTTGAGTAATTCAGCGAAAGGCGTGCCCATTGGCACTTCAAAATTTCCTGGATTATTCACGTGCCCTGACACGGAGAACAGCTTAAAGCCACCACTATTTGCCACCCCCATATCGGCAAATTTTTGTCCACCGTGTTGAATGATGTAGGGAATGCTGGCTAGTGTTTCGGTGTTATTGATGGTGGTGGGTTTGCCGTATAGACCAAAGCTAGCGGGGAAAGGCGGCTTGAAACGTGGCTGACCTTTTTTACCTTCAATGGATTCGAGTAACGCGGTCTCTTCGCCACACACATAAGCGCCGTAACCTAGGTGATTGTGCAAATCGAATTCAAAGTCAGACCCCAAAATGCCATGCCCCAAATAGCCCGCTTTGCGCGCATCTTCGCAAGCTGCTTCCATGACTTCGTAGGCCTCGAATATCTCACCGTGAATGTAGTTGTATCCCGTCTTCGCACCGATGGTATAGGCCGCGATGGCCATTCCTTCGATCAGCGCATGTGGGTTGTAACGCAGAATGTCCCAATCCTTGCAAGTGCCGGGCTCACCTTCGTCCGAATTACATACGAGGTATTTATCACCTTGATAATTGCGCGGCATGAAGCTCCACTTCAAGCCAGTTGGGAAGCCTGCCCCACCACGACCACGCAGACCTGACGCTTTCACTTCCGCGATGATGGCTTCAGGCGAAAGCTTTTCGGTCAGCACTTTGCGCAAGGCTTGATAGCCCCCCGCTTTAACATAATTATCTAATTGGGCGAGACCATCAGCCGCCGTAACAAGAAGAATAGGGTTGCTCATGCTCTCCCCCCTTCCAAGTCGGCCAAAATTTTGTCAATTTTTTCGTTGGTCAACTTGCCGCACATTTTTTTGTTATTCAGCGTCAACAGTGGCGCATCAATACATGCCCCCATGCACTCGCCTTCGCGCAAACCAATCTTACCGTCAGCCGTCACCTCACCCATTTTGATGCCCAATTTTTTCTCTAGGTAAGAGACAGAATCGCCCGAGCCACAAAGCGTGCATGACAGATTGGTACATACCGTCAAGGTGTGCTTACCCATCGGCTTCAAGTTGTACATGTGATAGAAAGTGGCGACTTCATACACTGCCATATGTTGCATACCCAGATAGTTGGCAATGTCCGCCATATCCTCCGTTGCAATCCAACTTTTTTCGTCTTGCACAAAACGCAATGCAGCCATCACAGCAGACTGACGTTGATTAGCAGGATATTTTTTGAGCTCTTTGTCGATGAGCGTAGTGACTTGTTGGGATAGCATTAGCGATCAATCTCCCCGAATACGATGTCTTGCGTACCAATGATGGCGACCAAGTCAGCAATCATATGGCCGCGTCCCATTTCATCCAAACTAGCCAGATGCGAGAAGCCCGGCGCACGAATCTTCATGCGATAGGGTTTGTTCGCACCATCCGAAACCAAATAAATACCAAACTCACCTTTAGGATGCTCAACAGCGGCATACGCCTCACCAGCTGGCACTTGAAAGCCTTCCGTAAACAGCTTGAAATGGTGAATCAACTCTTCCATGTTTTGCTTCATGGATTCACGCTTGGGCGGAACAAATTTCACACTATCCGCAATCACTGGGCCGGGATTTTGACGTAACCAGTCGATACATTGCTGAATGATGCGATTGGATTGACGCATTTCTTCCACGCGCACCAGATAGCGGTCGTAACAATCACCCTCTACCCCCACCGCGATGTCAAAATTTAGCTTGTCATACACTTCATAAGGTTGCGTTTTACGCAAGTCCCATTCGACGCCAGAACCGCGCAACATCGGCCCTGTAAAGCCCATTGCTTTAGCGCGATCAGGCGATACAACACCAATCCCTACCGTGCGTTGCTTCCAAATACGATTGTCCGTCAGCAAGGTTTCGTACTCATCAATATACCCGGGAAAGCGACGCGTGAAATCTTCCAAGAAATCTAATACCGAACCTTGGCGATTCTCATTCATTTTTTTAACAGCGGCCGCGCTACGAATTTTGTTCGGCAGATATTGCGGCATGGTGTCAGGCAAATCTCGATACACCCCACCTGGACGATAGTAGGCAGCGTGCATACGCGCACCCGATACCGCCTCATACACATCGAATAAGTCTTCGCGTTCGCGGAAGGTGTAGAAGAACATCGTCATCGCACCCAAGTCGATGCCCGACGCACCTAGCCACAACAGATGATTGAGGACGCGCGTAATTTCATCAAACATGACGCGAATATATTGAGCACGCAGCGGAACTTGAATACCCGCCATTTTCTCAATCGCCATGACATACGCATGTTCATTCACCATCATGGACACATAGTCCAAACGATCCATGTATGGTACGGATTGTAGATAGGTCTTATGTTCAGCCAATTTTTCGGTGGCGCGATGCAGCAAACCAATGTGAGGGTCGGCGCGCACAATCACTTCGCCATCCAACTCCAACACCAAGCGCAACACGCCATGTGCGGCCGGATGTTGTGGGCCAAAGTTCATTGTGTAGTTTTTAATTTCAGCCATGATTAGTGTCGTCCGAAATTTTCTTCACGTAAGGAGCGCGGTGTTACTTCGCGCGGTTCAATTACAACAGGCTCGTAGATAACGCGACGCTGCGTTGCGTCGTAACGCATTTCCACCGTGCCCGACAAAGGGAAGTCTTTACGGAAAGGGTTGCCTACAAAGCCGTAATCCGTGAGCAAACGACGCAAATCTGGATGACCAGTAAAAATGATTCCATACAGATCAAAAGCTTCGCGCTCATACCAGTTCGCAGAAGGCCAAATGGCATTCACCGATTCAAGGACGGGCAACGCATCATCTTCAGCAAACACCCGCACGCGCAATCGCTGGTTATGCGAAAGAGACAGTAAATGATAGACGGCCGCAAAGCGAGGCCCGGCATGCAGCACATCCACGACATAACGCCCCGCTTCGGTTGTTTCACTACCGTAGGTGGAGTAATCCATGCCGCACACATCTAACAACACATCAAAGCGCAGGGCAGCATCATCACGCAAACGCAAAAATACACTGTGCATATCTTGCGCTTTTACAACCAGTGTTAATTCGCCCAAGCGCTCATCAAGACTCACAATTTTGTCAGTGAGCGTTTCATTCAAAATTGCTTTCAAACTAGTCAGATCGTTTGTCATATCAGCCTAGCGCGCAATGGTGTTGGTACGTTTGATTTTGTTCTGCAATTGAATCACGCCGTACAGCAGCGCCTCCGCCGTGGGCGGACAACCGGGAACATAGATGTCGACGGGAACAATGCGATCACACCCGCGCACCACCGAATAAGAGTAATGATAATAGCCACCACCGTTGGCACACGAACCCATGGAAATAACCCAACGCGGCTCGGCCATTTGGTCATACACTTTACGCAAGGCGGGAGCCATTTTGTTACACAGCGTCCCCGCCACAATCATCACATCAGACTGACGCGGGCTAGGGCGAAATGCACCCGCACCAAAACGATCCAAGTCATAACGCGCGAGCGCCAGATGCATCATCTCCACCGCACAACACGCCAAACCGAATGTCATCGGCCACAATGAGCCAGTGCGTGCGTAATTGATAATGGTGTCGGCAGTCGTGGTAACAATGCCTTTTTCCAATATGCCTTCTATTCCCATTCCAAGGCTCCTTTCATCCACTCATAGATAAAACCAACGACAAGGATGGCCAAGAAAACCATCATGGAAACAAAACCAAAAGTACCCAGCTCCTTAAGCACAATGGCCCACGGAAATAGGAAGGCAATTTCGAGGTCGAATAAGATAAAGAGGATAGCAACAAGATAGAAACGCACATCAAACTTCATGCGTGCATCTTCAAAAGCTTCAAAACCGCACTCGTAAGGAGAGAGTTTTTTGTCGTCTGGGCGATTAGGTCCAACCAACATACCCAACACGATTGGAGCGACACCCATCACCAGCGCGATGCCGATGAACAACAGAACCGGAAAATAATTTTCCAACATTTTTGAGTTCCCCTCCCTTGAAGGCTCGCAATATCAAAGCTGCCCTATTTTTATGACCTTCGCCTTTAGGCCCTGGTTCTATGTATTTTGGTGCGGGGCAAGGGACTCGAACCCTCACGTCCTTACGGACACAGCCACCTCAAGGCTGCGCGTCTACCAATTCCGCCAACTCCGCATATTACTTTTTACTTCGGTATTTCTTTTGCCTTGGAATCATTTGTGTCAACCACTGCTGCGGCAGGCGTTTCTTTTGACAACGCATTTACATCCGCCCTATCCATCACACCTGTTTGTTGCACAGGTTGCGAGTAAAGATAAGTCAACGACAAACTGGTCACAAAGAAAATTGCCGCAGCATATTTTGTGCTGCGACTCAAGAAATTTGCAGAACCGCTAGAACCAAACAGACTCCCTGCTGAACCGGTGCCGAAAGCTGCTCCCATATCTGCACCTTTACCATGCTGAATCAGAACTAAGCCAATTAACACCAACGCCGTAATGATATGCACTACCCAAACAATTGTTTCCACACTCGACTCCAACTACAAAATGATTATTGTGCTGCGCGACAAATAGCCACGAACTCTTCAGCCACCAAAGACGCTCCGCCTATGAGACCCCCATCAATATCTTGCATCGCCAATAGTTCAGCCGCATTAGCCGGCTTCATACTGCCGCCATACAAAATACGTAATTCTTGCGCCACCACTTTATCCAACTGCGCAACCCGCTGCCGAATAAAAGCATGCACTGCCTGCGCCTGCTCTGGTGTGGCTGTTTTACCTGTGCCAATCGCCCACACAGGCTCATACGCCACAACCGATTTTGCCACAGCTTGCTCACCCCCGTGATTCAGAATCACATCTAGCTGCCGCGCCACAACTTGCTCTGTCACACCGCTTTCACGCTCTGCCAAGGTTTCGCCCACGCAAAAAATCGGCGTCAGACCCGCTTTTAGCGCTGTATCAAATTTAGTCGCCGCGATGTCATTGCTCTCATGAAACAAAGCACGACGCTCCGAATGACCAATGATGACATAACGACAATCAAAATCAGCCAGCATGCCCGCAGCGACCGCGCCTGTGAAAGCGCCCTGCTCATTTTGACTGACATTTTGCGCGCCCCACGCGATATTGCTTCCTTGCAGCATCGTTTGAGCTTGAGCCAAGTAAGGATAAGGAACGCAAACGCCGTAATCCGCATTTCGCAAATTACGCACCCCTTCTAGCACGCCTTCCAGCAAGGCTTTGTTGCGCGCCAGATTGCCGTACATTTTCCAATTTCCAACTACTAGCTTGCGGCGCATGTTGATTCGCTTTAGTCGTTTCAAGGCGTGCGATACTACCCATGAATCAAAGAATGGTCAATCAAAGCGTCGTGAAACCTTATACCCAATGCGGTTAGCCCACCTTGTTACTCAAGCATCACTGCATTGTCTTGAGTCCCATTTCACTTGTGTAATATAGTTGTAACAATTAACGCTTAAGATTGTTCATACAAAAAATAATCCGCGTCCTATCCATTCACTTTTTCTGGAGTAAATCATTACATGAAAATGCTCAAAACCTTCACCCTTGCCGCAGGGATATTTATCACCAGCACCGCTTTCGCCGTGGACATCACAGGAGCAGGTGCGACCTTCCCTTACCCTCTTTATGCCAAATGGGCGGAAGCCTACAAAATCAAAACAGGGGCGGGCATGAATTACCAATCCATCGGATCAGGTGGCGGGATTAAACAAATTCAAGCAAAGACCGTTGATTTCGGCGCTTCCGATGCGCCCATGACGCCTGAAGAACTTTCCAAAAATGGCTTAATGCAATTTCCTACTGTAATCGGTGGCGTTGTACCCATTGTCAATTTGGAAGGTATTGCTCAAGGCACACTGAAACTTTCTGGCCCAGTATTAGCTGATATTTATCAAGGCAAAATCACGCAATGGAACGACCCGCGCATTGCCTCCGATAACGCAGGCTTGTCTCTACCAAACAAACTTATTACCGTTGTTCACCGTGCGGATGGTTCAGGCACCACGTTCATTTTCACCCATTATTTAGCGCAAGTCAGTGCCGCCTGGAAAGCAGATGTAGGCGCTGATAAAGCCGTGAAATGGCCCGTCGGAACGGGCGGCAAGGGCAATGAAGGCGTTGCTTCTTTTGTACAAACCATCAAAAACTCCATCGGCTATGTCGAGTACGCTTACGCTCTGCAAAACAAAATGAATTTTGTGCAGCTTAAAAATCTGGATGGGCAGTTTGTTGCGCCCAATGACGACAGCTTCAAAGCCGCCGCTGCCAATGCAAAATGGGATAAAAAGAAAGGCTTCTACGAAATTTTGACGAACCAAACGGGCAAAGGCAGCTGGCCCATCACGGGCGCAACGTTTGTACTTATTCAGCAGTCACCTGAAAAAATTGATAGCGCAAAAGAAGTGCTGAAGTTTTTCGACTGGGCGTACAGCAGTGGCGACAATCTGGCGTCTAATCTTGACTATGTACCGTTGCCTACCAAGTTAAAAGCCACCATTCACGACGCATGGAAAGAGCAAGTCAAAGACAAATCGGGCAAAGCCCTATGGAAGTAAGCGTCAGCTATTAAGTTACAATCGCGGGGGCTGAAAACGCCCTCGTGTTTTTTATACAACGTTCAAATCCACTATGCCGAATTTTCTGCGCGAATCACTCCATAAACGCCAAACCGTGCTTGATGCACTGTTTCGGAATCTGACACGTCTATCTGCATTTTCCGTACTCGCTTTACTCGCCGCCATCATTGCATCGCTTGTCGTAGGTAGCATGCCCGCCATTCATGCCTTTGGTTTCGGCTTCATCACCAGCGCGGAATGGGATCCTGTCAACGATCAGTATGGCGCGTTAATTCCCATTGTTGGCACACTCGTCACTTCATTCATTGCGCTACTCATTGCTATTCCTGTGAGCTTTGGTATCGCCGTTTTTCTCACCGAACTTGCCCCTGACTGGATGCGCCGCCCACTTGGCATTGCAGTTGAATTGCTAGCAGGCATTCCCAGCATTATTTATGGCATGTGGGGATTGTTCGTTTTTGCCCCTTTATTCGCAGACCATGTTGAACCTTGGCTCACCGAATACATCGGTTCGTGGCCTTTTATTGGCCCATTTTTTTCCGGCCCTCCGATGGGTATTGGCATGCTCACGGCGGGAATTATTTTAGCCATCATGATTATTCCTTTCATCGCCTCAGTCATGCGTGATGTGTTCGATGTGGTGCCGACCATGCTTAAAGAATCGGCCTACGGCTTGGGCTCAACCACGTGGGAAATCATGCTCAAAGTCGTTCTCCCCTACACCAAAATTGGCGTAGTCGGCGGCATCATGCTTGGCTTGGGACGCGCGCTAGGCGAAACGATGGCGGTCACCTTTGTCATCGGTAATGCTCACGAACTTAATCAATCGCTTTTGATGCCGGGCAACAGCATCTCGTCCGCGCTGGCTAACGAATTCGCTGAAGCAGTGGGCGAGCTATACACCTCTTCACTCATCGAACTTGGATTGATATTGTTCTTCATCACTTTCGTCGTGCTTTCGCTGGCGCGCTTAATGTTGCACAAGCTACAAAAACGCGAAGGACATGGTGCTTAATATGTTCGACCTCTACTTACGTCGTCGCATCGTCAATTCGCTTGGTTTGGGTGTGTCCGTACTGGCTATGTTATTTGGCTTGTTTTGGCTGGGCTGGATTTTGTGGACACTGCTCGAACACGGCCTGCCTGGTTTGAGCATGCATGTGTTCACGCAGACCACACCACCGCCCGGTAGTGCTGGTGGTTTAATTAACGCCATTTTCGGCAGCCTGATGATGGTCATTACTGCCACGCTGATTGGTACACCCATCGGCATTTTGGCAGGTACCTATCTAGCCGAATTTGGACAACGCGGCTGGCTTGCGCCAGTCACGCGCTTCATCAATGACGTATTGCTGTCAGCGCCTTCTATCGTCATCGGTCTATTTATTTACGAAGTTTATGTGGTGAAAATTGGCCACTTTTCTGGCTGGGGCGGCACGCTGGCACTCTCCATCATTGTCATTCCCGTGGTTATCCGCACCACCGAAAATATGTTGCGCCTGATTCCCAACAGTCTGCGTGAAGCCGCAGCGGCACTGGGTACACCGCAATGGAAAATCATCAACTTCGTTACCCTGCGTGCCGCGCGTGCAGGCATATTGACTGGCGTATTGCTGGCCGTCGCACGCATCAGCGGCGAAACGGCCCCACTGTTATTTACCGCGTTGAACAACCAATTTTGGAACAGCGACATGAATCAGCCGATGGCGAATCTTCCTGTCGTCATCTTCCAATTCGCAATGAGCCCCTATGCCGATTGGCAAAGTTTGGCTTGGACAGGCGCACTTCTCATTACCTTAAGCGTACTCACCCTCAATATCGTGGCGCGCATCATGTTCCGCCAAAATAAAAGCAGCCATTAAGGACGAATAAAATGACGGTCGAAATTATCACCACCCCTAAACTCATCGTGCGCGATCTCAATTTTTTCTATGGCGAATATCGCGCACTGAAAGACATCAACCTCACCATTCCTGAAAGAATGGTGACCGCCTTCATCGGTCCATCAGGTTGTGGCAAATCCACCTTGCTGCGCACTTTCAACCGCATGTATCAGCTTTACCCCAAGCAAAGTGCAACGGGCGAAGTGCTCCTAGACGGACAAAATTTGCTGGATAAAAAACAAGACCTTAACACCCTGCGCGCCAAAATCGGCATGGTGTTCCAAAAGCCCACCCCATTTCCGATGTCGATCTACGACAACATCGCATTCGGCGTGAAACTCTACGAAAAACTCAACCGCAATGAAATGGATGAACGCGTGGAATGGGCGCTGAAAAAAGCCGCCCTGTGGGGTGAGGTCAAAGACAAGCTCAAACAAAGCGGAACAGGTTTATCGGGTGGTCAACAACAACGTTTGTGTATCGCCCGCGCCATCGCAGTGAGACCACAAGTGCTGCTACTGGACGAACCCACATCAGCGCTCGACCCTATCTCGACGGCGCACATTGAGAAGCTCATTGAAGAGCTGAAGAAAGATTTCACCATCGTCATCGTCACCCACAACATGCAGCAAGCGGCTCGTATCTCGGACTTCACGGCTTATATGTATTTGGGCGACCTCATTGAATTCGGCGATACCAGCAGCGTGTTCACCAATCCAAAAAGAACCGAAACTGAAGACTACATCACGGGGCGCTTCGGTTAATTAGCTTGCCACTTTGAATGTAAAACGCCGAGTCTGACTCGGCGTTTTACTTTTGCGCTTCCATCAAATTAGGCCGCGATTTGCTTCACGACTGCGGCAATTTTCTCCGCGCATTGCTTTACCAATACTCCCTCCTCACCCTCGACCATCACGCGCAGCAAGGGTTCTGTACCTGATGGGCGCAACAATACGCGGCCTTTCCCATTCAATACTTTTTCAGCTTCTGCTGCTGCGGCTTTGACTTCAGCGCGCTCTAACAATGCCGCCGCCTTACCCGTCACGCGCACGTTAATCAAAACCTGCGGGTACATCACGAGTGCTTGCGCAGCTTGCGCGAGGGTTTCCTGACTTGAGCACAAAACATCTAATACTTGCAAAGCAGAGACGATGCCATCGCCTGTGCTGTGTTTATCCAAGCAAATAATATGTCCAGAATTTTCGCCGCCGAGTTGCCAGCCCTTTTGCTGCAACACTTCCATCACGTAACGATCACCCACTTTGGCGCGCGCAAAGGGAATACCTAATTTCTGCATAGCGTGTTCAAAGGCAAGGTTGGTCATTAACGTACCCACCACGCCGCCTTTCAGTGTACCTTTTGCCTGACGTTGTTTGGCAATGACGTACAGCAATTGGTCGCCATCGTAGAGTACGCCTTGCGCATCAACCATAACCAGTCGATCACCATCGCCATCCAGTGCAATGCCGATGTCAGCTTGGTGTTCGACAACGGCTTTCTGCAAATTTTGTGGCTTAGTTGCGCCGTAGCCATCATTGATATTTTTGCCATTGGGTTGTGCGCCGATGGTGACCACGTCTGCACCCAGCTCATGCAAAACATGGCCTGCGATGTGATAGGTCGCACCATGTGCGCAGTCCACCACAATTTTAAGTCCGCGCAGATTCATCTCCGCAGGGAAGGTGCTTTTACAAAACTCAATGTAACGACCCACCGCATCGTCGATGCGCTTGGCTTTGCCCAAGCTCTCCGACGTATTTGTCTGCATCGGTTTATCTAATTCATCTTCAATCGCGGTCTCGACGGCATCAGGTAGTTTTGTGCCATTGCCCGAGAAAAATTTAATGCCGTTATCTTCAAATGGATTGTGTGATGCGGAAATCACCACGCCAGCTTGCAAACGCAAGGCTCGGGTTAAATATGCCACCGCAGGCGTCGGTATCGGCCCTGCCAAATACACGTCAACACCCGCCGCAATCAGCCCTGCTTCCAAGGCCGACTCCAGCATATAACCAGAAATGCGCGTGTCTTTACCGATGAGCACCGCAGGGCGTTCACCCGCTGTATGTTCCGTATGTGCCAACACCTTGCCCGCCGCATAGCCCAAATGCATCACAAACTGTGGCGTGATGGGATAGTCACCGACACGTCCACGTACGCCATCAGTGCCAAAGTATTTTCTGCTCATGTCTGCTCCTTAATTGACTGCATTCAAAATTTTCAAGGCATCTACCGTCTCACGCACATCATGCACACGCACAATGGCAGCGCCGCGTTGTACTGCCAGTACTGCGGCAGCCACACTCGCTGCCACACGCTCATTCACCTCACGCCCCGTCAGCGCACCCAACATGGATTTACGCGACAACCCCACCAATAACGGCAAACCCAATTCCTGCAAGCGCGCCAAGTCGCGCAACAAAATTAGATTATGCTCAAGCGTCTTGCCAAACCCAAACCCAGGATCAAGCACAATGCGCTCACGCGCCCCCCCCACCGCCGTTAGTCGTGCGACGCGCTCCGCCAAAAAACTCGCCACCTCATCCAGCACATTTTCATAATGCGGGCGCTGTTGCATGGTGAGCGGTGTGCCTTGTTTGTGCATCAAACATAGCGCCACATCGCTATGCAACACAGCTTGCAATGCACCATCGGACTGCAATGCATTCACGTCATTCACCATGCTGACACCCGCCTGCATCGCAGCGCGCATTACTGCAGGTTTGTAAGTATCAATCGAAAGCGGCACGGCACAGCCACGCAGCGCTTCCAAAACGGGCAACACGCGATCAAGTTCTTGCTGCTCGCTCACTGATGCCGCATTGGGGCGTGTTGATTCACCACCAATGTCGAGAATGTCCGCGCCTTCCTCTATCAACTGCAAGGCGTGGCTAACGGCTGCGGCGGTGGACGCGTGATGTCCGCCATCTGAAAATGAATCAGGCGTGACATTCACAATGCCCATCACAAGTGGGCGTTTCAAATCGAATTGGAATTTGCCGCAATGGAACATAAGAAAACGGAGGTTTGCACCTCCGTATTTTGATTAAACGTTCTCGACTGGCTGTTCAGTCACAGGTGCAGTGGGCGCATCATCTTTAGGGGGCACAGCAACTTTCGTGCTTTGACTAGGTTTAGGTTCGCGAGGTGGCTTACCTGACATGATGTCGTCTATCTGGTTGGCATCTATGGTTTCCCATT
>JAVHQJ010000334.1:0-1531 GCA_036171075.1 Sideroxydans sp.
TCTGCCGGATGCTGCGCACGCACAGCTTGAGCAGATCAAGGTTGTTCCAGGTGGGAATAATGATAGAGAACATAGGAATACTATAAGTGAGATTAGCGTAAGTGTTCGTTTGTATCCTCTCCCTTTAGGAGAGGATTGAGGTGAGGGAAATGGGCATGGCGAGGTTTAACTTTTTGGGTTAACACTTTGATCATGCCTGTTAGCTTGGTTTGCGTGCACGGATCAGAACATTCTGACCGGTATTGGGATGCGTATTCTGTGTGCGGTATTCCTGTAACTCCTGGCGGTAGCTCCAGACCAGCAATCCGAGTTCATCCATCCAGAATAAGTTTTTTGCCTGCTGAAGTGTGCGGCTCACCCGATACACCACGGCGGAACCGGCGGTATACGTGCGTGCCTCGTCAATCTTGAAGCCTGTGCTGAGGGTGATCTGCTGCAATGACTTTACGGTGAACAGATGCAGATGCCGGGGCGCTTCCCAGCCGCGCCAGAAAGCGCCGAACTCTGCAGCACCTATGCTTTCTGCATTGGGCGTGGTCATCACCAGCAAGCCACCTGGTTTCAGAATGCGCAGGCATTCGCGCAGGGTCGCTGCGGGTTCGTATAGGTGTTCGATGGTCTGGCTCATGCAGATCACATCAAAACTGTTTTCCGGCAGTGCGCATTGCGTGATATCGCCGACATGCGTCTTGATGCCATAGCGTTTGGTGACTTTCGCGGTAGCCTGTGCATCGAAGTCGATTCCTTCAACCTGCCAGCCGCTTTTTTTCATCCTGTTGAGCAGACGGCCTCCCCCGCAACCGACATCCAGCATGCTTCCGACAGGCTCGTTTTTAAGCGTCATGAAGCGCAGATAGTCAGCCTCATTTTTCAGGCCGCTATACATCCATACCGGCAGCAGGGCAAGTTTGATGAAGCGATGAGCCAGGCTGAGCAGGGCGCGCCTAGTGCGATTGCCGGATTTGCCAGTATGCGTGTGATAAGTCGCGTAGGCTTTCCAGATTTCGGCAGGCACAGGTGCAGGATCCAGCCAGTACACACCACATGCCGGATTGCTGCAACGCTGAAAGCCCCAAGTACCAGCAAGATTGCCGTCCGGATCAGCAATGCCGGTCTGGATCAGGTTGCCTTGCGAGTGGCATAGGCCACATAAAGGTTTGGGAACACTTGTTATACTGTTCATGCGGGTCGGATTCATGATGGAATGTGTGCATTATATGATGTCGATGTGCTATTTCGGTGGAGATGGTGCGGAAATCAGCGCTCAGCTACCTAATAATTGGATTAAAATTTGCGCCTGGCCGTAAATCCTGTTCGCAAAAATCAAACACCGTGGTTTTACAAAGAGCGTTTCTTGCCGGATATGACGGAAGCAGAATGAAAATAATACAGGTTGTGAAACGTTACGGCCCGGTGGGGGGCATGGAGCGTTACGTGTGGGAACTGGCCATCGAGCTCCAGCGGGCGGGTCATCAGGTCACGGTGCTTTGCGAGCGTTGTCATGCGGCTAAACCTGAAGGGATCAACGTAG
>JAVHQJ010000335.1:0-112 GCA_036171075.1 Sideroxydans sp.
ACAAACGATATTGATCGTGCTGGGACTGATGACCGCGTTCATCTGGGTGCGCAATGCTGCAAGGCGTTATGCAGCGCGTCACCCCGAGTTCGGCCCACTGCGCGAAGAAGGT
>JAVHQJ010000335.1:122-1529 GCA_036171075.1 Sideroxydans sp.
GGCTGTGGCAATCACAAGTGCGGTGAAGCACAGTGCAAGAAATCTGTAAGTTAAAGGATGTAAGTTGCCAGTCGGCGAATGTAGTAAATCGTAGTTAGGGCGCTTCTAGAAATTCAAAGTTCTAAGCAAGACAAGGCGCGAGCAAAAAATTGCGACGCGGCATATATGAAATATGTAAGGAGCAAATTTTTTGTGAGCAACGCAGTATTGCGACGAAATTTGGATTTATAGAAGTGCCCGTTACTAATCATCAGGAGAAAGTCATGCAACCCTACGTCATTCCATTCCAGTCGCTCGGTATCGCGGACATTCCCGAGGTAGGCGGAAAGAACGCCTCTCTCGGCGAGATGATCTCGAATCTGAGCTCTTCCGGCGTTCATGTTCCCGGCGGCTTTGCCACCACGGCGCAGGCTTACCGCGACTTTCTGGCGCATGAAGGTCTAGACAAGCGCATCGAGGCAAAGCTTACCACGCTAAACGTGGATGACATCTCGGCACTGGCGGAAGCGGGACGCACCATCCGCAACTGGATCGTCGCAGCACCGCTGCCCGAGCGGTTGAACGCCGAGATCCGCACCCACTACGACAAGCTGGTTGCCGAAGGTGAAGGCAGCTTCGCGGTACGTTCCTCCGCTACTGCCGAAGACTTGCCCGATGCTTCTTTCGCCGGCCAGCAGGAGACTTTCCTCAACATCTACGGCATCGACAACATCCTGCACGCCATCCGCGAGGTGTTTGCCTCGCTCTACAACGACCGCGCCATCTCCTATCGCGTGCACAAGGATTTCACCCACGCCGATGTTGCCTTGTCAGCGGGCATCCAGCGCATGGTGCGCTCCGACCTCGGTGCCTCCGGCGTGATGTTCACCATGGACACCGAATCCGGTTTCCGCGATGCCGTGTTCATCACTTCATCCTATGGCTTGGGTGAGATGGTGGTGCAAGGTGCGGTAAACCCAGACGAGTTCTACGTCCACAAACAACAACTGGCGGCAGGCTTCCCTGCGGTCGTGCGCCGTGGTCTGGGCTCTAAACAACAACGCATGGTGTTCGACGAACAACGTTCCGCTGGTCGCTCATGCCGCATCGAACCTGTCCCTGTCGCCGACCAACGTCGCTTCTCGCTGACTGACGAAGATGTGCTGCAACTGGCTCGGTACGCCATGTCCATCGAGAAACACTACGGTCGCCCGATGGACATCGAGTGGGGCAAGGACGGTCTCGATGGCAAGCTATACATCCTGCAAGCGCGTCCCGAGACGGTGAAGTCCAACGCTGCCGCTGGCGGTTCTGAGAAGTTCCGTCTGCAACAACGCGGTGACGTTTTGGTGGAAGGTCGCGCCATCGGCCAAAAGATCGGCGTCGGCAAGGTCCGCATCGTGACCGGCCCGGAGGAGATGGACAAGG
>JAVHQJ010000336.1:0-1523 GCA_036171075.1 Sideroxydans sp.
CGCCTTTCCGGATTGAAGCTTCCATACGGATGCATTCCATTTGACTCAATGCCGTTCTGCACCTCGCTAACTGCGCACAACCCCCGGTACTGGGATCTCATCGAAAGTCTTGATGCGACCGGAAGGAACCATGAGCTGTTCGCACGACGCGTGAAGAACAATGTGGAGCATCACGGAATACTCTACACGCCCGAGGACGATCTCAAAGAGTTCGGAGATGTCAACGGCTTGATCTCCACTTACAACGCTATGCTCTACTACAAGCATACGGAGCGCCGACTCGTACACGACAAAGGGTACGTCTTCATCTGCGGGTATGAGAACGAAACCGTCTCCATTGTCAAAAAGCTACAGGGATACGCATCCGCGCGGATCGAGGGCTACACCCAAGCTGTCGAGCGCTGGCTTGATGATGCCCCTCGTCGCATTGATGACCCGGCTAAGGTGGATGCGATAAAGCAATTGTTCAGCCAGTCGCGCGTCGCCTTGATCTACGGAGCCGCTGGCACTGGCAAGTCGACGATGGTGGACCACATTGCGCACTACTTCAATGACAAGGAGAAGCTCTTTCTTGCGCATACAAACCCCGCGATCGACAACCTTAAACGAAAGGTTACTGCGCAGAAGTCTGAATTTCGGACGATTAGCAGCCAGATTGGGCGGAGAACCTCCGGTCAGGAGTACGACCTACTTGTTATCGATGAGTGCAGCACTGTCAGCAACGCCGACCTGATCAAGGTGCTGGAGAAGACCTCCTTCAAGCTGCTCGTGCTTGTCGGTGATGTCTACCAGATCGAGTCTATCCAGTTCGGCAACTGGTTCGGAATTATTCGCTCGTTCATCCCGAGCGCATCGGTGTTTGAGCTGACAACACCTTTCAGAACCAAAAACGACTCACTCTTGAGTTTCTGGAACAAGGTTCGAGCTATCGAAGACGATCTTGCCGAGGTCATGGCCCGCAACGAATATTCGACCGTGCTCGACAAGACACTGTTCGTAACCCAAGGTAGTGACGAGATCATCCTTTGTCTGAATTACGATGGTCTTTACGGCATCAACAACATCAATCGTTTTTTACAGGGCGGCAACCCCGGTGCAGCGACCACATGGCGCATGGCTACATACAAGATAGGTGATCCTGTTCTTTTCAACGAGACCGAGCGGTTCCGACCGGTGATCTATAACAACCTGAAGGGAAAGATAGTCGGAATCGACCACTTTCCTGATCGGATTCAGTTCGACGTTGAGCTCGATAGATCGCTCAGTGAGTTCGATGTTGTCGGTGATGAGCTCGAATGGATGGGCGAGTCGACTGTGCGCTTCTCCGTCTACGAGCACGAAGCCAGCGATGAAGACGACGACTCCCTGAACACTTCCGTGCCATTTCAGGTGGCCTACGCTGTTTCGATCCACAAAGCACAGGGGCTCGAGTATGACTCTGTCAAAATCGTGATCACCGATGCCAATGAAGACGACATCACACACAGCATCTTCTACACAGCCGTAACTCGGGCACGTAAGCG
>JAVHQJ010000337.1:0-1508 GCA_036171075.1 Sideroxydans sp.
TCATGGACAACCCCGAGGCGATGGCCGCCGTGGAGCGCATCGAGGGCTGGCGCGCACTGGGCGACAACATCATCGAGACCATCATCAACAAGAGCGATAAGGTCAAGGATCTCAAGAACAAGGCGAAGGACAAGGATTTGTCGGCCAAGGAGAAGAAGGAACTCTCCGACGAGGAAAAGGAATACAAGTCGAAGCGCAAGCTGGTCCAGGAAAAGCTGATCAAGTTCGCCACCCGCATCCCGGCGTTCATGTACCTCACCGACTTCCGCGAGAACACGCTTCAGGATGTCATTACCAAACTCGAACCGGACCTGTTTCTGGCCGTGACCGGCTTGACCGTGCAGGATTTCCACTTGCTGGTTCGCCTCAAGGTGTTCAACACCGAGCAGATGAACCAGGCCGTTTTCGCCTTCCGTCGTTACGAAGACGCGTCACTTCGCTATACGGGAATCGAGAGCCACGAGGGTTTAAGACACTATGGGCTTTATGACACCGTGGTGGCGAAGGAAGAGCAGTAATGCGGTGCGCAATAGTCGGCGCTGGAGGGACGGCGGCTAAGGAACGCGCGAAGCCGTGGCGCGGCTTTATCGCGTGACGGAGCGGTCAAAAGGCTTGCGGCCCAGATTCAAAATGACAACAGCCACTCGATGGTGGCCGCTGGGTTACTCGGTCGATGTTCCGACTCGTCAGGTTATGTCGCAGCTCCCGCGTTGCGGGCTGTACGCCGCACGCTGCGGGCGGGCTTGTCCTTCGCCAGATGGTCAATCACCACGGGCGGGCGGTTCGGGAACTGCGCCACCAGTTCGAGCTTGCCTCCCATGCCCTCGACGTAACGCCGTAACGTGGAGAGCAGCATGTCGCTGCGTTGTTCCAGACGTGAAATCGTGTCCTGCCCGACCCCCAAGACTTCGGCCAAATCCTCCTGCGTCTTCTCGACGGCCTGCCGCAAGTCTTTCAGTGAGGCGAGTTCCCGCGCGCGCAGTTCTATTTTTGCGCGACGCCCGGCGGGGAGGGCCGCCATTACGTCATCAAGTTTTTTTGCCATGCTTGCGCTCCTTTGCTTTTGTTGCTGCCAGTTCTGCCAGATGCTCATCAAATCGCTTGTCGGCTACGGCGATTAGCCGCTTGTAGAACCTTCGCTGATCGGCACCGCCCTTGTCGCCACCTACCAGCAGAATCGCTTGTCGCTTCGGGTCAAAGGCGAAGGCAATGCGCCAGACACCCCCATCACCATCGAAGCGCAGTTCCTTCATGTTGGCGTGCTTCGAGCCTTTCAGACCATCCACCGTCGGCCGCCCGAGATTTGGGCCAAACTCACCGAGCAGCTTGGCATGGGCCAAGAGTTCATCCTGCAAGGCTTCATCGAACGCCTGAAACTCGGCATCGAAGGCATCGTGGAATAGGACTGTCCAACTCATGGGTGGATTATGGACTTAAAACAATATGGATTAAAGTCCATGTCGCGCCTCGGCAAAGTCACCGACCAGGCGGGCCGGATCACCGCCTAC
>JAVHQJ010000338.1:0-7209 GCA_036171075.1 Sideroxydans sp.
CGTTGCCCTTGTTACAAAAGTCGGGTATTCCCGAGGCGACAGGCTATGGCGGATTCCCCGTGAGTGGTCAGTGGCTCATTTGTCACGACCCTAAAATTGTGCGCCAGCATACGTCCAAGGTGTACGGCCGTGCGGCGGTGGGCGCACCCCCTATGTCGGTGCCGCATTTAGATGCGCGCATCATTGGTGGCGAGTCGGTGTTGTTGTTCGGGCCGTTTGCCAGCATCACTACCAAATTTTTGAAAGAAGGTTCGGTGCTCGATTTGTTTTCCTCGCTCAAGTCTTCCAATCTAAAACCCATGCTCTCCGTGGCGCGCGACAACATGGATTTGACGCGCTATCTAGTGAGCGAGGCGTTCAAGTCGCACAAAGAACGGGTGGGCAATTTGCGTGAGTTTTATGCGGAAGCGACCGAGCATCAGTGGCAGCTGGCAGCGGCAGGGCAGCGTGTGCAAATTATTAAAGGCTGTGACACCAAGGGCGGCAAGCTAGAGTTCGGTACGGAAATTGTCACCTCGCAAGACGGCACGCTGGCGACTTTGTTGGGCGCATCGCCGGGCGCATCCACCTCGGTGCAAGCCATGTTGGAAGTGTTGCAACGCTGCTTTAAGTCGCGCATGCAGTCCGCCGAGTGGGAGCAAAAACTGAAACAAATGATTCCTACTTATGGCCAATCGTTGGATGAAAATGTGGCCTTGCTACATCAAGTTCGCCAGCGTACTTTGAATACGCTACGTCTCAATCACAAGCCGAAACAGTAAGAGGTGTTTGTCGCTGTGGTATGCGGAGTAGGCATACTTTCTTGCCTTTTATTGGACGGCTTTATTGTTTTGCGGGCTTATACTTTGCATCGTATGTAACGTTCATTTTTCGACGAGGACATGATGGATAAAAACTTGCGTGAGGCCGCCCTGCAATATCACCGCCAATCTCCAGCGGGAAAAATTTCAGTCAATGCAAGCAAACCAATGCACACGGCACGCGATTTGTCGTTGGCCTATTCGCCAGGCGTGGCAGCGGCGTGTGAACTCATTGTGGAAAACCCAGCGGAAGTGCGCAATATGACCGCACGCGGCAATTTGGTGGCGGTCATCACCAACGGTACAGCCGTGTTGGGCTTGGGCAATATCGGCCCCTTGGCCGCCAAGCCAGTGATGGAAGGCAAAGGCGTGTTGTTCAAAAAGTTCGCCGGCATCGACGTGTTCGATATTGAGATTGCCGAGAACAATCCCGACAAATTAGTGGACATCATCGCCGCCCTAGAGCCCACCTTTGGCGGCATCAATCTGGAAGACATCAAAGCGCCAGAATGTTTTTACATCGAGCGCAAGCTGCGTGAACGCATGCACATCCCAGTCTTTCACGACGACCAACATGGCACGTCCATCATCGTGGGGGCGGCACTGTTGAACGGATTGAAGGTTGTCGGCAAAAAAATTGATGAAATCAAATTGGTGGCGAGTGGCGCAGGGGCAGCGGCTTTGGCGTGTCTGGATATGTTGGTCACGCTGGGGGTGAAGATGGAGAACATCATCGTCACCGACATTAAAGGCGTGGTGTACAGCGGGCGCGTGGAAGAGATGGATGACAACAAGGCACGCTACGCCAAGGATATAAAAGCGCGCACCTTGGGTGAGGTGATTGCGAACGCGGATGTGTTCCTTGGCTTGTCTGCGGGCAACGTGCTGAAGGCGGAGATGGTCATGCAGATGGCGGCGCGTCCGCTTATCTTTGCATTGGCGAACCCGACACCCGAGATCATGCCTGAGGTGGCGAAAGCAGCACGTTCCGATGCCATTCTTGCTACGGGTCGTTCCGACTACCCTAACCAAGTGAACAACGCGTTGTGCTTTCCCTATATCTTCCGTGGCGCGCTGGATGTGGGTGCATCCACCATCAACGAGGCGATGAAACTGGCGGCGGTGCATGCCATCGCCGAGTTGGCGCAGGCGGAGCAATCGGATGTGGTGTCGTCCACCTATGGCAATGACCTCGATGCTTTTGGCCCAGATAATTTGATTCCCAAGCCGTTTGATCCGCGCTTGATTTTGCGTATCGCGCCTGCGGTCGCACAAGCGGCGATGGATAGTGGCGTGGCAACGCGCCCGATTGCGGATATGCCGGCCTACCTTGAGCGCTTGAACGGGTTTGTGTACCACTCGAACATGATTATGAAGCCGGTGTTTGATGCGGCGAAGAAAGCGCCTAAACGATTGGTGTATGCCGAAGGCGAAGATTGGCGCGTGTTGCATGCGGTGCAAACAGTGGTGGACGAGGGGCTGGCACTGCCTATCTTGGTGGGTCGTCCTGCGGTGGTGGAGGCGCGCATTGCGAAGCACAATTTGCGCATTCGCGCAGGGGTGGATTTTGAGTTGGTGAACCCAGAGAGCGATTCACGTTATCGCGAGTATTGCGCGGAGTATCACCGCTTGGTGGAGCGCAAAGGCGTGACGCTGGATACCGCGAAACGTGAAATGCGTAGACGCAGTACTTTGATTGCGGCGATGTTGGTGCGTATGGGCGCGGCGGATGCTTTGCTGTGCGGCACGATTTTCCAGCCGCTGATGCATTTGCTGTATATCGACCAAGTGTTGGGACATAGCCCAGGCAGCAATGTGTATGCGGCGATGAATTTATTGCTGTTGCCGCATCACACATTGTTCATCTGCGATACGCATGTGAATCTTGATCCGACGGCGGAACAAATTGCCGAGATGACTTTGCTCGCAGCAGCGCAGGTGCGGCGCTTTGGTTTAGTGCCGAAAGTGGCTTTGTTGTCGCATTCAAACTTTGGCAGTCATGACAACCCATCGGCAACAAAAATGAGTCGTGCGCGTGAGTTGTTGGCGTGCGCAGCGCCCGAGCTGGAGGTGGAAGGTGAGATGCACGGTGATGCGGCATTGTCTGAAGAATTGCGCAGCGCAATTTTCCCTAACTCGAATTTGAAAGGGTGTGCAAACCTGCTTGTTATGCCTAATTTGGATGCGGCGAACATCGCCTACAATCTGCTGAAAATGACGGCGGGTGAGGGCGTGACCATCGGCGGCATACTGTTGGGGGCAAATAAATCGGCGCATATTTTGACGTCAACCGCGACGGTGCGTCGCATCGTCAATATGAGTGCGCTGGCGGTGGCTGGCGTGGTAACCAAGGAGTGAGAAATGAATAAGCAAGAAATCGAATTGTTGAGTACCGAGATTGAAATGTTGATGAACGAGCGCACGGGTTTGCTTAAAGTGGCGGGTGCGGCGGCGCTGTTAATTTCGCGTGCAGATGCGACCAAGTTGCAAAAAAATGCAGTGCAGGCGGCCGAGATGCTGTCGGAATTGTTAAATGAATTACCGCAGGACACTTTGCAAGATGCACTTGAATCGGTACACGCCCAAAACGTTTGAGCGTATTGCGATGAGTTGACGCAACGGAATAATCACTGCCCTATGAAACGACAAAAAATTGGCTTGATTCTCACCGGAGGTGGCGCGCGTGCGGCCTATCAGGTGGGCGTGTTGAAAGCGATTGCGGAGTTCATGCCCTATCGCTCACGTCTGCCGTTTGATGTGGTGTGTGGCACATCTGCGGGTGCGTTAAATGCGGTGACGTTGGCGGTGAATGCGCGTCACTTCCGCAAGGGAGTGCGCTTTATGTTGAGCATTTGGAATAACGCGCGGGTGAGCGATATTTATCGTTCCGATGCGTTAGGGGTGTTGAGTAATTCGGCGCGTTGGCTGGCGGGATTGTTTTTAAGCGTGTTGGGGAGTCGCCGATTGGATCAAGTGTCTTTGCTCGACAACAGCCCTATGCGTACTTTTTTAGAGCGAACCTTACCCAGTGAATTGATTCAGCCTGCGATTGATGAAGGCATCTTGCATGCCTTAAGCGTGACCGCATCAGGTTACGGATCGGGACATTCAGTGACGTTCTATCAAGGGGTTGCCGAAATTGAACCGTGGAAGCGCGCGCGACGCGTAGGTTTGCCGACGCAGATTAGTATTCAGCACCTGATGGCCTCTGCGGCGATTCCGTTTTTGTTTCCTGCTGTGCATGTGAATCGTGAATACTTTGGTGATGGTTCGATGCGTCAAATCGCGCCGATTAGTTCGGCCTTACATCTGGGGGCGGAGCGTGTGCTGGTGGTGGGGGTAGGACATGGCGCCTCTGAAGAGTATGAGAAGCGCGTCAAAATTGATAACTATCCCGCGTTGGCAGAAATTGCAGGCCATGCTCTAGACAGTATTTTTATTGATGGCTTGGAAGTGGACTTGGAGCGGCTACGTCGTATCAATTCAACCATCAGCATGATTCCCGCCGAGGTGCGCGCAAAAGTTAAATTGCAACATATCGAAGCTTTGGTGATTACGCCGAGTCAGCCGCTTGAACGTATTGCCGAGCGTCATGCATCTAATTTGCCATGGGCGATTCGCTTGTTGTTGCGCTTGGTGGGTGTGATGCGTGGTAGCGGTGCGAATCTGGTGAGCTATCTGTTGTTTGAAAAACACTATTGCCGCGCCTTGATTGATTTGGGTTATCAAGATGCGTTCAAACGTCGTGCAGAGATACTTGAGTTTTTTGAGCAAGGTGGCTCGCCCACTTGCAACGATATGCCGCAATGAAATCCGCAGCACTGCTTACCCCCAAACCGCTCACCTTTACATTGCTAAAAATTTTGGCCGATGGCGAATTTCATTCGGGTGAAGCGATGGCGCAGCACCTTGGTGTGGCACGCAGCAGCGTACACAACGCCTTGCAAGAGGTGGCAAATTTAGGATTGAAATTGCATCGCGTGCGTGGACGTGGCTACCAATTAGCGCAAGCTTTGCACTGGCTAGATGCGCCGCAAATTGAGGCGCATTTGGGAGATGCAAAAAATTGCTTGCACTTGGATATTTTGGATTGCGCTACCTCTAGCAATGCGTTGTTAATGCAGCGTGCCAGCCTTGGTGCGGCGAGCGGTAGCATGTTGGCTGTGGAGTGGCAAACAGCGGGGCGTGGACGCTTGGGGCGAACATGGCATTCTGGTTTGGGGGATGCATTGACGTTCTCTTTGTTGTGGCGTTTTGAAAAAGGATTGTCCGCGCTATCGGGTTTGAGTTTGGCGGTGGGCGTGGCTACGTTGCGTGCGTTACAAGAATTGGGCGTGCAAACCGCACGACTGAAATGGCCTAACGATGTGTTGCTGCCTGAAGGTAAATTGGCAGGAATTTTATTGGAGGCGCATGGTGATATGTTGGGGCCTAGCGCAGTCGTCATTGGCATTGGCTTAAACCTATCTTTGCCGCTCGCGGCGCATGCGCAAATAGATCAGCCCGCAAGCGATTTGGCGCAATGCGGCATTCAGGTAGCAGAACGTAATCGTGTGCTGGGCGTGCTGCTCAAACATCAGGCGTACATGCTGCAAGAATTTGCGCAGCATGGATTTGCATCTTTGCGCGCCGAATGGGAAAGCCATCATTTGTTGCAGCAACGCGCGGCGTGTTTGTTGATGCCCGATGGCGCAAGCGTCACGGGAATCGTGCGTGGTGTGACGGAGGATGGCGCATTACGTTTGGAGACGGCGCAAGGCGTGCAGATTTTTAACGCAGGTGAAATTAGTTTAAGGAGTGCTTAAGGTGTTGCTGCTGGATGTGGGGAATAGCCGTTGCAAGTGGGCTTATGTCACTGGTGGGCAATGGACGCAGCAAGGGGTGGTTGAGCTAGCACAGCTCGCTACTTTGCAGGCGGACTTTGCGCGCTTACCCAGCCCGTCGCGCATTCTTATTTCTAATGTTGCGGGATTGGATGTCGCGACTCAATTGCGTTCGCTCTGTGCGCATTGGTCGTGTACGCCTGAATTTGTAGTGGCGCAGTCAACACAGTGCGGCGTGGTGAATGGCTATGCACAGTCGCAACAATTGGGTAGTGATCGTTGGCTCGCTTTAATCGCCGCCTGGCATCATGTTCACACAGCCTGTTTGGTGGTGAATTGCGGCACCGCTACCACGCTGGATGCCCTGTCGGCAAAGGGAGAGTTTATGGGCGGGCTCATTTTGCCGGGTGTGCAATTGATGCGCAGCAGCTTGCTGGGCAACACGGCGCAACTCGTGCAACAAGAGGGCCAGTTGTGTGACTTTCCGCGCAATACGGCGGATGCGATTCACAGCGGCGTACTGCGCGCCACCTTGGCCGCCATTGAGCATCAATATGCCGCCCTCGCCAAGCGTCATGCGGGTGCGCACTGCATGGTGAGTGGTGGGGCAGCGCGCCAGGTGCTGCCGCATCTTTCCATGCCCGTGGCGTATTTGGAAAATTTAGTCTTACGTGGTTCACACATCTTGGGGGAAAGTAAAGCATGACAAAGTGGTTAGTGGGTTTGTTATTGATGGCGAATGTGGGCTTCTTTGCTTGGATGCAGTGGGGCAGTGCCCTCACGATGGAAGAGGATGCGCCTTCAATGCAAACGCAAATTAATCCTGAAAAAATAAAATTGGTGAGTGAGCGAGTTGCAACTTCAGCAGTCAGTGCAAGCGGTGTTGTCGCAACGCATGCTGAAGCCGCTTCTACGGTCTCGTTGGCAAGCCCTGCCTCGTCTATCGTGCTTGAGCCTTCCGCCTCCTTGAAAGCCAAGTCACAGTGTATAGAGTGGGGCGAGTTTTCAGGTGAAGGCTTTCAACAAGCACAAGCAGGATTAGAAACGTTGCAGTTGGGCGGTAGGTTAAGCCAGCGTGTGAACGAACATGCGAGTGGGTTTTGGGTGTTTGTGCCCCCATTAAAAACACCTGAAGCTATTAAACGCAAGATTGAGCAATTGAATAAGCTCGGCGTGAAAGATCACTTTGTCGTGCAAGAAGAAGGCGAGTGGTTAAACGCAATCTCATTGGGCGTGTTCAAGTCAGAAGCAGCAGCGCAAAAGTATTTGGAAAGCATTCAAACGCTCGGCGTACGGAGCGCTAAAGTGGGGGAGCGTATCAGTAAGCTCAAATTTACGGTGTTTGTGTTGAAGGGGATAGATGGCGCAACTGCCGCAAAAATCAGCGTCCTTAAACAAGATTTTCCAGATAGCGAGCTAAAAGTCATCGCTTGTAATTGACAGCGCCCCCCTAAATCAGCACAATGCCGCCCTCTTTTTGCGATGCATCTTAAGGCAAATGGATTTCGGTGATATAGCTCAGTTGGTTAGAGCACAGCACTCATAATGCTGGGGTCGGTGGTTCAAATCCACCTATCACCACCAAA
>JAVHQJ010000339.1:0-1497 GCA_036171075.1 Sideroxydans sp.
CTCGCGCGCTTGGTTTTTGGGTTTACGGAAAAACGATTTTTAGAGGTCCCCTCAATACTACGAGCGACTAGTTGGCGTGACATCGAATTCCATCCCTTCTTTAACTTTCACCGACTGACCTTCAACCAATGTGCCCTTCTGTTTGTCTGAGTGTCCGCGAGAATACTGCATGGTGAATTGAACACCATCTCCCGCGGGAGGGTTATCGAACGCGAGGGCGATTACATCCTCAAAGGTCAGATATTCTTTCTTGGTCACTGCTTCCGTACCATTGATGACGATGGTGATTTCCTTGTGTTCTTTATGTCCGTCTACTTTTTCATTGCTCATGGTTAGTTTCTCCAAAATTGATTGCTGTAAGTGTTGCTATCATTTAGCCGCTTGAACTAACAGGCTTTTTGCCTCAGTATCCCCCCCCACTCAGCGACGAGTGGCAGGATGCCGTTATCGATAATCCTTGCCGCTTGTGATGTAAGACTGGTGACATCCAGTCTGCGGACGCCAGAAAAAAATATTTTTCGCGCGTCCGTAAATCCTAGGTGGGCAGTCTTAGTTAACAGGATTTGAAGAGGGCTATGGTTGATATGAATCTGAGCCGTATCGAAGTTGAAGCTGAGCTAACTCGTCTTTCGCCTGCAGATTTGCGGCGAATCAAAATCATGGCGCGCACTTATTCTCGCGGCCTTATATATCTGTCTGCTGAAGACTTGATTCAAGAAACGTATACCAAACTATTAGTAGGCGAGCGCGTTTTCCCCAGAAATGTCCGTCCCGCCGTGGTCGTAATCAGCGCTATGCATAGCGAATCTTCAAACTGCAGGGAAAGAGAACAATCAGGTGTCATTAATCACCATGTCGATGTTTCGGCAATGTCTCAATGCAATGAAGATGAAAGCGCCACTGTTGTGATTCCAATAAATGAGCTAAACCCAGAACGAATCTTGATTTCACGAAGTGAAGTTTCTGCCATAGAAGCACTTATTGCTGATGATGCAGATCTTCAAGATGTAGCTACTGCTTGGTTCTTAGGCCTTAAGGGCAATGAGGCAAGCGAATACCTAGGGTGGGAAATGAATCGATATGAAGCCGCTCGCAAAAGGTTAGTGCGGCGGCTTGATACTATGAAGGAGGACTAACAAGTGATAGATACTAAAAAGTCTGATGAACTTGCCATGTTCCACAAGATGCAACTCGAAGAACTGCTCGAAATGTCCGATGAGGACATTCTTGAGGGAGAGAACCCTGATGTTTTGAAAGCCGAGAATCAGGCAATGATTGCTACTGCTAAAGCAGAAGCTGGACGGTTACGGTTAGCCGCAGCGAAGGCTGGAATGTCCAGCAGAAACGCCTCATCAATTTCAGCCATTCCAAAAGTGAGTGTAAGTGTCGCCAGAGAGTTCTTAGAGGCCGCGATGAATGATCAACGCTACACCCTAGCAGCGAGATCTCTTGGCGAGATGTCAGATGATGACATCTTGAGGCTTTATCACCAATTAC
>JAVHQJ010000340.1:0-1489 GCA_036171075.1 Sideroxydans sp.
GTTTTTCTTTACCATCAGGCGATTCTCTACCTCATGTACACCGGACACCGCACTGGCCAGTGTACGAGCCGTATCGCTATTCTGCTGCGTATCAACCGAGCCGCTCAGCATCACTACACCCTTTCTAGTCTCCACACTGATTTGCAGCGCCTTCAGGCCTGACTCGGCGAAGATTGCCGCTTTGACTTTGGCTGTGATCTCTGCATCATCGATAGCAACACCAGCTTTCTCGCCTTGTGCATCCAGCTTGTCAGTCGCTTGATCGGCCGTATCAGACATTTTTTCGCGAGCATCCTCAACTACATGATCCAGCTTCTTGCCCGCAGTTTCAGCCGGACCCGGCTTGTCGCAGCCAGCCAATCCGGCAACCAGCAGTATTGCAACACCCATCAACTTAAAATTACCTGACGCATTCATTTTGTTTCCTTTATTAGAGTTCAGTATATCTCCGTGAGAAATTCCCAAACCGATTGGTCGAACAAGCAAAATTCGTCAAACACCCTCTGAATAATCAACCATCCGGAGGCTGTCTGACGACAATTCAATTACCGGGCTGTACGCGTTGCATCCACTTCCACTTCGACGCGGCGGTCCGGCGCCAGACAGGCCTTCAATGCAGGCGTTACCTTATTGCCCGTGCATTCGCCTGGTTTGGTGACAGGTTCAGATCCGTCTACGCCTGTAGCCTCGATCTTTTCCGCCGGAATACCTGACGATTCAACAATATAAGCCTTGACCGCTTCTGCTCGACGCTCGGAAAGTTTCTGATTGTAGGCTTGCGAACCGATCCGATCGGTGTGCCCCGTGACCTTAATGACTGCGTAGTCAGCTCCCCTGAGTTCTGTCGTAAACGTATCGATCGCCGCTTTTCCGTTAGGCTTTACGTCAGCTTTGCCGAAATCAAACAGCGAACCGGCAGAAGAATCCGCATCAAAGACAGCCTTCCTGTGAACGGGCGGTGGCGGTGGTGGAACCACCACTATAGGTGTTGGAGCAGGCTCGACAACAGGCTGTGCCGCGCGAGGCGTGAGCTTTTCTTCATCAAAATGATAGACCATACCTATAGATACTAGATCGACATCTCCCCTGTTGCCGACCGCATCATTGATCCGGTAGCGTTCTGCCTCGAGGCGCATGCCGAGTGCATGCGTGAAATCATACTGAAGCCCTGCTCCGAATTTGTAGTTGACCTGATTCTTGCCTGGATTAGGATTCGTCGGCACACGCACGGCACCGGTGCTGCTAAAGCTATCTCTGGCCTGTGCGTAGTTCAATCCCAGCCTGCCAAACACTGAAAACTGATCCGTGATGGGCAGCGTGGCAACGCCATCGAGATTCAAACCTTGAAGCTTGATATTGCCGGCCAGTGTCCCTGCCGGCACGGTCGTTGCCACATAACCGAATCGACCCAGATTGAAATAACCGCCTTCAAGGGCAAAAGTCTTACTGATCTTATAACCGGCAAATATTTTGTAGCCGGTGTCGCGAT
>JAVHQJ010000341.1:0-7092 GCA_036171075.1 Sideroxydans sp.
CTAGGAATAGGTAGCTCCATCACAAAACCATCTTTTCCTAAGCGGTCCCTCATTTCATCAAGAATTTTTTTAGTTTCCCTAACTACACCATTTTTGAATTCATCCTGAAATACGGCAAGAATTTCTGACATTCCTAGTTGCATGACACTTTCAGCGTTTTCAAATATGCCTGATATGGATTTTTGGATTGTGATTATCAACTTTTCTGCATCATTCCGGCTCTCAAATTTCATAATCGGATCGTTAGGATTAAAGTCCATCTCCGCACTTGCAGAAGAGGATATCTTGTTTAAATTACCCATCATAGATGCAAAAATTCCTGCGAAACCAGAAGATTTAGCTCGTTCTTGTTTCTTTTCTCCTGCTTTTTTACTATCAATCGCCTGCTTCTCTAATTGCTTGCCTTCTTTAAAGTATTTCTTCAACGCTTCTGCAATATGAGTTTTAACGCCTACGAACACCTGCTCAGTACCCTTAGTGAGCTTTTTGAGTTTTGTATCGGCATTTAGCTTTGCTTCTACCTCAATACTTTCAACTCGATCAATATCTTGCTGCAAAGCCTTGATTTGTCGTTCAAGCTCCTTAGTACTTTTGCCTAAAGCAGTTGCTCGGGTATTGAGCAGATTTTGCATTTTTTCTGCCATATCAACTAATTTGGCTGCTGATGAATCAACGGCATATACAGCGGCGCGTGTGCGCGCAGTGCGAATGACTTTTTCCAGAGGAGCATGAAAAAGTGAATCCTTCCAAAGTGCATCTGCGGATGCTTTAACTTCCGCCACATCATGAATTTTTGACTCCCATCTGCGACCAAAGGCTTCTTCGCCGAAGTCAGACACCCATGCATGCTGATGTTGGCTTGCGTCAGGAAGCTTTTTATTGACATGCAATTCGTGACGGGCGCGATTAGCTAAATAGGCCCATTTTGATGAAACAGGAAATACATTGTCAGGGGAAATACTCCCCGCCATTAGGCTTTCTGCAACAAGGCTTTTAACCTCTTCCTCAGTGTTACCATTGCGATCTTTTTCGTCGAACTTATTGACCAATGTATAAAGCCGACCTTCAGTAACACTAACAATTTCATTGAGTTCCTTGCGCACTTCCTCATCTGCTTCTGAGTTAAGTTGGGTATAGTCAAGAATAGCCAGCACCGCAGATGCCTTACTAAGTTGTTCGCGCAACATTTTTTTCAGGTGTGGCTGCCCAGATTCATTGGGGCCGGGTGTATCCAGAAGCGTCAATTTACCTTTTGCTTGCGCCATCTCCCGTAAGTGGGCAAATTCGACTTCGATAACAGGCATTTCATGGATTGCATCGTAATCTGAAAAAGGGAAGTCAATATTTAATGCGCGTGATAGGCGTACTAGGTCGTTCAATCCACGCAGGAATAGGAAAATTTCATCAGCACCTTGATAGCGAGTTTGAAATTTTTCACCTTTCTCAATCAGGGTGATAATTTCCTTCATATCAGAGTCGTTAACAAGCTCTTTAATCACAGCAGAATTTTCTTGCCCCTTCAATGACTTACGAAGAGAATCCATGAGAATATGAATAGGCTGGTCATTGTCGAACTGCAAGACTGGTTCTATCTGTCCCGGAGTATGGCGAATCAAGGTGGGGAGTGCTGTCATGGGACGGTTGCGATTAGGCAGAACTTCAGTACCCACGATGGCATTGATAGAAGTAGATTTGCCTGCTTTCATCGTCCCCACAACGGCAAGAACCATTTCCAGCTCACTCAGCTTATTCTTCTCTCCAGCCAGCACCTCAATTTGTTTTAGTGCAGAAGCACGATCAAAGGTCTGTTTTTCACCAGGCTTACCTTCGGTTAACACACCAGGCTCGTCCATCATTTTATTTAACACGTTGATTTCCAGAGCTACTAAGCGCAATGCTTCATCGCGAAGAGTTTCGATATTTTGATCGTGCACAGGCATTCCTTTCAATGGGTTAAAATTTTACTTGCTCAAGTACCCTGCAATCTCCGCTTCCATTTCCGCCTGCAACCCTTCAGGGCTGATGATGCGGATGTGGGGAATCCAGTAGCGGACGATGGGGATGACCTGATTCAGGTGGCCGACTTTGGCAGAGATAATCAGGCCTCCATCTTCCAGTTCTTTTTCGATAACCTGGTTGGCAATCAGTTTGCGGCGTTTGAAATAATCCGCGACTTCATGGCTGATTTTGAGCACGACTTCCTTTTTATCACCAAGCCAGACGCCATCCTCTTCCTGCAAGGTCTTGTCGATAGCGGGATCAAGTTGGAAGTGGCTATCGCTTAAAATTTCAACCCGATCCAGCTTGGTGAAAGAGAAGGTTTTGAGCTTCTCGCCATGTCTGCCAGCCAGATACCAGATGCCCTTGTTATTGATCAGCTTGTAAGGCTCGATGTCGGCATAGCGTTTCAGCTCGCCTTGGCTGGGATAGTGAAAGCTAATCTTGTGCCGTGCCACGATGGCCTGTTCAATACTGCGAAATAGACCACTTTTGCCTGCTAGGTCTTCGTAGCTATGGCCTTTGACGAGCAGTGCAGTTTGGATACGTGCATCAAAGATGTCACGTAGGAAGTCATCCGACAAGGACGGGAACAATCCTCGCATGCCAGCCAGCGAGGCGAAACGCTCGATGTCACGGGTATTGAGCTTGCCCAGATAAATCGGGTCAAGGTGGTAACGTTTGCCGGTGCGTTCCAGCTGCAAATAGGCGAATCGTTCTTTCAAATCACGCTGGATAGTGCGCAACGTGACGTGAAAATCCTCGCTAAGCTGTTGTGGGTCGAGCTTTTCGCCCTGATTCAGACGAATCAGTATTTGCGATAAGCGATAGACGATGGTTTCATGACTGGCAGAGGATGACATATTCTATTTATTTTGATGCCGCACAGCTCGTTGGGTTATGGGCGATTCTAATACCGGGCAGGGTTGCTGTATACAGGCCAAAAGATAATAGCTCCTTCGACCTGTCTTTCAGCTTATTTGACACAAACACCGAGAACTCAAGCTGTGCGGCAGTTAAGCTGCCAGCCCCATGTTGCTGCGGAAGTTTTTCATGTCTTCCTGAACTTGAATGCCCGTTTTCCTGACGATAGACCACGATGCGATGGTTTGTAGTTTCGCGACTTCCATCCAGAATGTGCCTAGTTCGTCATTTGTGTCTGTGCCATGCATTTCGTCCTCCAACAAATCAGCGATGGCGGCCAGATAACCATCCAATTTTGAGAGTTCGTTTATGTCCAGCGACTCCATCAAGTGATCTTGCTGTTCCTTTTCCAGCGGGAAAGCGACTTCCTCATCAGACAGCACCCAGATGTCAGCGAGGTACTTCACCAGCATGTTGTGCAGCATTTCTCCGATGGCAGAAACACTGAGACAGTTGGTTACCACGGCTGTAGTTATGGCAGGTTTTTTCATGATTGGTTCTCCAGTTTGTTGTAGTGGTATGGCATACCATCCGAGTTTACTGTTCGCAGTTTGCTGTTTTCTCGGATGTGCTGACCACGCTTCACAGTGTAGGGAGCACGACTGACAGGTGATGTCGTTTTTCCGGGCTCGTAAAAATATATTTTCAATTACAACCTGAACCAACCGGACTGCTGAAGCTTTACGTCAAACCATATTTCTTCCAAATGCAGCATGCCTCGCAGCCCCACATCGGCGTGATCGAATAATTCATGGAACAAAAAGCATAGCGGCAATCCAGCCAGCGGATGATCACAGTCTGAATGAATGTCGTTGTGATCCTCGCCATCCCCAAGCCCCCAGTATTCAGAATTACCCGGATCGAAGTTTTTCACATCGTTGATATCCAGATGAATGTTCATAACGGTTATCGAGAGTTGTTCCAGGTCAATCGACTCACCAGACTCATCCGGGTAGTAGGATGGACGCTCCGAATCTAACGCAAACCTCAATTGCATTTCCACGTCGGCACCATCCCACTGATCCCATTTCAATCCATCCAGAGCGGGACTATCCAAACCGTGCAAATGCGAATGAATATCTACAATTCTGGTGTAGATCGCCTTTTCCAATTCAACCAGCCTTGAATTGACTTGCACCAGCTTTGCTATTTCAGCAGCGGAGAATGCGACGGATCGCTCGCTCTGCCGGGCTGACAGCAAAAAATCCTGAATTTCATTTTTCGCTGCAACCTGGACGGCACGCAGTTGGGCATGGACACCTCCAATCTGCCCACCCAGCTTGAGAAAATACTCGCGTAAACTTACAGGTATGTCGTTCGCATGAGCCAACATGCTGAGTTCCTGATGCAAGTAATCCAGACTAATAACCGCTGAAGTCATGCCTGCTGCGCTGTGTTGGCACAACGGGAGCAGCATCAATAAATCTGACGGTCTGCAATCATCTGAATTTAACGGTGATATTTGGGGCGTTGTATTCATGTGATTAATCCCAATTATTTTATGGCGTAGTCGCTGACGGAAATGCCGAGCACGTTGAGCAGTGTAGGATGAACACCTGACAGGTGATGTCGTTTTTTTTGCACCGGTAAAAATCTTTACTGATTTAAAGATGAACGTAGCTATAATTTGCATTCCTGTGATGTAGCCCTGCTCAAATCAAAACGCCTTGCCGGATTGCGACAAGACGTGTCAGGGTCAAACAGCGATGTTAAAGCGATGTTAATTCGGCCCGCCCATTTCCCTGTACCAACTGTACAGTGGTGCAGGTAGGCGTTTCTCATTGGAAACACCATAGACCTTGATCTGACTATCCTGCTTCCACACGGCATAAATCTGACCATCCTGAGTATCAATCGCCCAGATCGCCGTGTTAGAACCGCCGGAGTGTGGTGCCATACCTGAACCGATAATGTAACCTGCATCACGAGTAGTCGGTGACGCAACCGAAATTGCCTCATTGACGGCGGTGTAATCGTTGCCCAATAGCTGTTTAAATTGTGCGATCAGCCCTCTATCTTCCATGACATCTTTGGGGTGCTTGTTAACGAATCGATCCCCTGTTGTATCAATTGCCGATTCAAGCGGGGGAGCCTCAACTGGTGCTTCCGGTGCCAGTTCAGGAGCCGGTGCAGGTGCAGAAGCCTCAATTGTTGGGGCAGCAACGGGAACTGAAGCTGGCACCGTGCTCGCTGGAATTGGTTTCCCGGAGTTTTGTTCCGATGTAGCTAAAGCGGGAGTCCACCACCACGGGAATGACATCAAAAACGCAGCTATGCTTAGCGAAACTGGTAATGCCGCCTTTCGAACGCCTTCCGGCAGCGTATTGCTCTGCCTTGCGGCATAACCTACTGCTGCGAACATCAGGGCTAAAACCAGCATTCCCACTACAAGCTCCAGCTTGCTATCTTCGGCTTCTACGCGGAAATCATCTGTCCAGACCAACGGGTCAAGCATGTCGATAGTTTGAATATTCGAGCTTTTGACAGGCTTGATGTTTCCTATGGCAACTATCTTACCCGGCACCTCGAATTCCATCGTCATTACCGCCCCAGCACCCTTCAGCATCGCGACAGTCTTGGCTGCTTCGGCTTGATCGCCTTTTTTGCCATCCTTTGAAAGTTGTCCAAGCGCTCCAAGCGGCCATATCTTATAGTGGCGTGCAAACAGGCCATCGCTGATTTCCATGAAAGAAGTTGCTTCCTCTTTACTGTAGTGACGCTGCGAGGTGACTTTCGAAGGGGTGATTTGCTCACATTTCCATTTTGCAATATCTTCCTTGCCTTCAAGAAAGGACTCACACGTTGTCTTTTGACCGCTGCTACTGAAGCCTTTGGATAATTCATCCATGCGAGTTGTATCCATAGAGACAGTCAGGTCGGCATCGCCTGCTGGATGAACAATAAGATGACTCTTGAGCTCCAGACAGCCAGTCAGGCTGATGGCAAGGAGGAGCATGGCAAGCCAATGACAGGTACGTTTTATGTTATTCATGATTTCCCTTACTCGATAGCCGGAATGGCAGAAAATTCGACTGGTTTTCCATGCACAGTCAGTTGACCCTGCTGGTAAACACCTGCGATGGTTTTTTCGGAAGCAAATGTGATACGTTCACCAAGCTGAGAAATGCGTACGTCAGAAGCATCTGCAAGAGGTGCGGTGAGCGCAACAGAATGATCAGGCTTGACCACAATCAGACGCCACGTTGGATAGATTCCTTCGCCATTGCCGCATGTGCTGGCATAGATCAACGTCAACTCGTCATTGCCGGAAAATCCGTGCCATTGAATTCCGGCGCAGTCACCTTGGGTGTATTTATAGAGCAAACGGTTGCTCATGAAAATGGTAGTTATCCAGTTGTCCTTGACCACGCGAACAACTCCGGCTCTGGTCTGCTGCGAAACGATTGGGCCATCCGATGCCATCACGGGCTGTAGGGCACTAATCAGCAACGCCGAAGCAATGCCAACGATTAATGGCTTAATGTGCACGGACATGGCGTACCACCTGACAATTGCCTTCGGCACAGGCCATGGAAACCATGGCATCCGGATTTATCAGAATAAAATGATCGCCTGACTCGCCACAGGCGCTATGCAATTGAGGATAGTCCTTGGTGCGGTCAATTTCTTTTGCAAGTGCATCGTACTGAGATTTAGAAATCGTTTTATCTTTGGCGAGTCCTTCGGCATCGGCCAGCCACTTTTCACCTTTTTCCACGCTGAAAATCTGTTCATAGCGACCGTCGCAAACCGCTGGATTACGACCAACGATACCTTTCTTGTTTATGCTGTAGCCATGATGGGTAACGCTATTATTCCATGTGCCGGAAATACTGGTCGCAGCAGCCTTGCCGCTATCCGCATAGGCTGCGGGTGTCGTTAATGCTAATACGAGTAATGCGAGTGATGTGAGTTTCATTTTTGGCTCCTGTGGGTTGATGACGGGAGCCAGTCTATGAGGTCACTGCGTCAGGTGATGTCGTTTTTCCTGAGCGTAGAAAATTTATTTGATGGGGACTGTTCGAGCGATATTTTTTCGGGGTGACGTTCAACTTAGATGTGCCGAAATAACGTGCAACTGCAATTCGAGATGCACGTCTATATTCCAACAGCTAGTAAAGTGGACCCCTCGGTCAAGACAATAATGTAACGAGTTTAAGATGGTCGCCT
>JAVHQJ010000342.1:0-1473 GCA_036171075.1 Sideroxydans sp.
GTGGCCAAGCGGCTGGGTCTTGCTGGATTCAACGCTGCTCAGGCGTGCTTCGGATTTTTCTGCCCGGCTCTACTTCGATACGGGCAGCGGGTTCAGTGAGCAGGAGTCGATGCCAATTCCGGCTTCCAGCAAGGGAATGATCCACGAGGTCGTGTATTTCCCCCCGGGGATACGTTGTGTGCATTGGGTTCCGATGCGTTCGGAGGGGATCATAGATCAGGACAATTTCCAGTTGACGGAGATAGGCTCTGTTGAGCGTGCGTACAGGATGCTGAGGCGAGCCGCCCCGGCGTTGTTGAAGCATCCGCAAGAGAAACGAGAGGCAATAGGGTTGAGTCTGCAAAGTCTGTTGCTGGATTTGCAGAAGGCGTATGCGGCATCCAGCAGATTGCGCGCACTTGCACCAGCGCCTTCCTATGCGGAATGGCTTGGCCGTGCCAGTGCGCTGGCTGATGAAGACCGCCGGTTGGTCGAGCGCCGAATTGGCGGATTTTCTGTGCCCCCCCGCTTTACTGTGCTGACGGTGGCCGTGAAAGAAGATTCAACTCTCGCCAGAACAAGGGATTCCCTCAATAAGCAATCGTATTCCGGTTTCGATATGCAGGTTCAGGAGGGAGGGGCGTCTGGAGCGGTTACGCTCAAAGTAGCAAACAAGGATTTCGTGATCTGTGTTCATGCGGGCGACGAGATGGCCGAGCATGCGCTTTTCTGGATGGCGTGCATCATTGAAAAGAATCCGGATGTCGGGCTGATCTATTCCGATGAGGACCGTATTGATGATGCCGGGGTGAGGTGCGAGCCGGAGTTCAAACCGGATTGGTCGCCCGAGTTGTTGCGTTCGACTAATTACATCGGGCGCTTCGCCGCGATTCGGGCAGATGTGCTGCAACAGGCCGGCGGCCTGAATGCGCGGGATATCGAGGACAACCACTCATTGTTGTTGCGAGTCACCGAGCTGTTGGAGGCGGGCCAGATCGTGCATATTCCTGCGGTACTGTTTCATCGCTGGGGTAAAGAATCGGTATTAGATACGGAAGCGGTTCGTCATCATTTTCTGAAAACAGAGGCGGTTGCTGCGGTGGATGTGATCAAGCCCGGCTGTTATCACTTGCGTTATCGTTTGCCTCAGCCGTTGCCGATGGTCAGTATCGTGATCCCGACGCGCGATGCGCCGGAGTTGATCCAGCTATGCGTCGATAGCATCTTGCAGAAGAGCACGTACCCGAATTACGAGATCATCGTGGTCGATAATCAGAGCGCCAATCCGCAGGCGCTGGCTTATCTTGATGCCATCTCGAAAGACAGCAGGGTACGTGTGCTGTATTACGATGCGCCGTTCAATTTTTCCGCGATCAATAATTTCGCTGCACAGCAGGCGCGCGGCGATGTGTTGTGCCTGCTCAACAACGATACGGAAGTGATCTCACCAGACTGGATGGGTGAGATGCTGGGGCATTTGTTGCAAGATAAAGT
>JAVHQJ010000343.1:0-1467 GCA_036171075.1 Sideroxydans sp.
CGTTCCTGAAACGGCGACCGATGTAGATACGCTCCAGCACCTCGTCGTTGCGCTCATGGGCGTGGCGCAGATTGTCCGGCATGGTGTCCGGATCGTACAGGTCGGCGATGGTGGCGGGGAAATGCGCTTCGCGCGCCAGCAGGATGTTCTCGGCGCAGGCGGTCAGGTCGGCCTTATTCTGCTCGGTGAGCAAAGGGACGGGGAAGGTGTTCCAGCCGAGGGTGTTGGAGTAGCGATAACGCGTTTCCAGCGCCCCGCAGACTGTGGCAATCCAAGCGAGGTGCAACCGCGAGGAAAAGATTGCCACGTTCCAAAGTGGCGCGTCGTACAAGGCCGATGCGCTATCGGCCACGATGTCGCCACGATTGCCCAACGCAAATGGCAAATACTCACGGCTTTCGGAGCTGTGACGTGGAATAACTATGGGAAGCTCATCACCGCGCTGACGGATTTCACCGAAAAGGTAAGGCGTTTCCGCCAATTTTTTGGTAGCCTCCTTGTCGCTATCCAAGCGCATTTTCTTCACGCCTTCCAAGCGATCAGCCACTGCCTTATTTTGTGATGCTTTATCCGCGCTCTGTGCGTCCACCCATAGGCAATAGCGATGTTGCCCATTGATAGAGTCTTCTGAGCCAAGAAACCGACGCGCCATTTTTTGCTTTTGCTTATCGGACAGACCGAGTGCCTCAACTTCATCTCGTGTTAGCAACAAGTGGCCGCCATCTGTCGGTGCATTCCCTTTTGTCATCGCATTCAGCCCACCAGATGCTTCCGCTCGCTTTTCCACGATGACGTTCCGCGCTGGCACGAGGTAGGCGTTGATGTTTTCAACATTTTTTACGGAGATGACATCCTCCTTGTCAACGGTATAAAGTCGGCGCGTTTTTCCAGGTTGCGTTGAGAGGCCAACAATAACGACCGTCACGCCTGCGTTGTGGGCGGCCAAATTTTTCCATTTGAATGACGTATGGGCGAACGTGATTTGCTGCCCGGCTGCGAAAATCAGCGGCCACAAGACCGGTACTTGTTGGCCTTGGCAAATGGAGTTCGTTGCCACGAACGCTGTGACGGAATTGGTGTGCTGACCGTAATCCACGGCCTTCATGAACCAACCGGTGACGTAATCCAGCGTTCCCCATGTTCTGGTACGTCCATCAAAAACAGCCTTCAGATCGGCCTTGCGGGATTCGGATTCACGCTTGAGGCGTTCTTTCATTTCCTTGCTTGCACCTTTTGGCGCTTTTACGGTTGCGCCCACATACGGAGGATTGCCACAAATGAAGGTCTCTCCACCCTCATTCGCAAAGTCGATTTCCGACTGATCCAACGGCGTATTGAACAAGTCATCACCGAGCACTTTCACGCCCGTCCCTGTAGGTGGGCAAATACTCAACCAATCTAGCCGCAATGCATTGCCGCAAACAATCCAGTTCTGTGCATCCAGCGGCAGGAACTCCGCCAGTGCAT
>JAVHQJ010000344.1:0-1456 GCA_036171075.1 Sideroxydans sp.
ACCGGCCTTACCGAAGCGGACGTAGCCGCGATTATCCAGCGACTTTGCCCTTAAACTTATTTGCAGAGGTAGGAAAAATGATTTTGTTCGTTGATTTTGACGGTGTCCTGCATCCAGAACTCGACGGCGCAACAGATGATTTTGTCTGCCGTCCGCATCTTTGGAAAATTCTGCGCACCTGCCTCGATGTGAATGTTGTTTTTTCAACGTCATGGCGTGAAATGCATACTGTCCAGGAACTGATCGACTTCAGTACACAGGGCGGTGGTGAGGATCTGGCACATCGTTTTATTGGCACAACACCTTATGTTTTGCATGAGCCTGGTGCGTTCCGTGCATATCCATACTATCGACGTGAGAACGAGTGCCGTTTGTGGTTGTCCGGCAACGGCCATCGACAGACATGGCTTGCGATTGACGATTATGCGCGTTATTTCTCGCCTGCCTGCACATCACTGTTTCTAGTTGACGCAAAAACTGGACTCACAGAAGAAGCCGTGGCCGCGATTATTCAGCGAATTCAATCAAGCCTATTAGTCAACCAGTGACAGGAAGCCAAGCATGTCACTCGTAATCAACATCGCGATATGTGATTTTTAGCTTCTCAATATTCCTCAAACCAAAAAGATGATGCGATTGCTCAGAAACCACACCGGCATTGATTTTCGCAAGTCCTTCGGCTTGGTAAGCACGCTTCACCTCGCGCAAATACACGTCTTCAGTATTTTTGTCAGTGAGTTCGGATGTTTTCATGTCGGTTAGCTTATCCCTATATTCGCAAAATCTCAACCTCATACAAAGCGTATTATTAGTCAGCCAGTGACGGGGATAGTCAAAACATAAGCGTCACCGGAAAACTAAGTCGGCAGGTATTTATGGTCAGAAAAATTAAAACGAGCGCTTGATACGCAATGTTTTAGTGCGGTTTGATCAAACTCCGGTAAAATTGCGACAACTCAGCCCTCAACTATTAGTCATCCGGTGACGCAAGCAACAATCCTCAGTATGAATAGATCAGATCTCATTACGCGTTTAGCGGAGCTTCAGCCTCAATTGCTTGTCAAGGATGCAGAACTGGCCGTTAAAGTGATTTTGGATGCCATGTCCACCGTGCTATCACGTGGTGGCCGGATCGAGATTCGCGGATTTGGTAGCTTTGGCCTGAATTATCGGCCTCCTCGTCAGGGCAGGAATCCTAAATCCGGCGACAATGTGAAAGTGCCTGCAAAATATGTTCCGCACTTTAAGTCCGGCAAAGAATTGCGCGAGCGTGTTTCACGCTTCAAGTAATTAGTTGAGCTATTAGTCAACCGGTGACGGTAGGTATGTTGTTAAGAAATGATGAACATGGTTTTGCGGATTTAGCTCGTGCATTGAAAACCTCTTGGCCTGTATTTTCAAGAGACCGTTCAAGCTCCGCCAGACAAGCTCTTCACTGTTTTTACAAATACGCCGC
>JAVHQJ010000345.1:0-1456 GCA_036171075.1 Sideroxydans sp.
ATATAAACTTCATGTTCATTTTTTGTGAACACGCTTTTATGTCCAAAACCCTGCTTGAGCAACTCCCCGAAATCGTCGCCAATGGCCGCAAGTCGATTGAAAAAAATGGTAAAGCGCCAATAATTTTTTCATTTTTTTCTGGTGCAGGTTTTCTGGACCTTGGGTTTGAGGAAGCAGGTTACGTAATTGGGTATGTCAATGAAGTGCATAAGCCATTTCTTGATGCTTACAAATATTCTCGGCAGAAAATGGGCGTGTTGCCGCCGATTCACGGCTATTTTGAAGGTGATATTGAATGTTGTTTTTCAGGAGATGAAGCGAAACGTCTAACCGAATTAGTCAAAACAGCCAAAAAGGATAAGCAGCTTGTTGGTTTTATCGGCGGCCCTCCGTGTCCAGATTTTTCTGTTGGCGGGAAAAATCGTGGCCAGCATGGAGAAAATGGCAAGTTATCAAAAATCTACATTGACCTGATTTGTAAACAGAAACCTGATTTTTTTGTGTTTGAGAATGTAAAAGGGCTGTATCGCACCATGCGGCACAGGCAGTTTTTTGATGGGTTGAAACGCCAGCTCAATGAAGCTGGCTATTGCTGCACAGAGCGGTTAATTAATTCAATTGAATATGGCGCTCCACAAGATCGAGAGCGAATTATTCTTTTTGGCGTGAGTCAGCCTCAAGCGAAAAAGAATTTGCCAAAATTTGATTGGCTTTCACACACGCTGCATCCAGAGGGAAAAGCGTTGAGCTATCCGTGGCCGGAGGCACAGACAATTTCAAACACGCGTCCTCAACCTGACAATGTTCCAGTGGAATTGACCATTCAGTATTGGTTTGAAAAGAATGATGTTGAGCATCACCCAAATGCCTTTCACCAATTTAGGCCCAAGGCCGGACTGGCAAAATTTGAAACAATCTATGAGGGCGATGACAGCAAGAAATCATACAAGCGACTGCATCGCTGGCGATATTCGCCGACAGCCGCATATGGAAATAATGAGGTACATATTCACCCCTATTTGCCGCGCCGTATTTCAGTCGCGGAAGCGTTGGCAATTCAGTCTTTGCCGAAGGAGTTTGAACTCCCGTCTGGCATGACACTTAGCAACATGTTCAAGACGGTAGGCAATGGCGTACCCTTTTTGGCAGCGCGTGGACTTGCGTTAACGATACTGGAGTTCCTGACAGGTGTAAAAAAATGAGGTTAACTGCGAGCAATATAGTGAAGGCTATCAGCAACTTACCAAAAGACCAGTGGTTTGAATACATCAACCCAAAAAATAAAGGGAAGGTCGCAGTAATCAGTGTCACTAAGCCGGAAGGGCCGATTATGATTCAGCGATTCGACACAAAGAAAAATGAATCCATCTCGTCCAAGATGATTTGGCGTTTGGCAAATGCGATGCAACCTGATGCGCCAGTCAATGTGGATCGCGTTTATGCAGGTAGTTACAAC